>NZ_DFRG01000239.1:0-87978 GCF_002378135.1 Thioclava sp. UBA3469 | reverse complement strand
AAGAATCGCCGCATCGTGGGTGAACAGCCGCCCCCCGGCCCGCCATGGCACACCACGACCGGCTGTCCCTCGGGATGACCCGATTGTTCGACATAAAGAACATGGCCATCGCCCACGTCGATCCGGCGCTGATCGAAGGGTTCGATCGGCGGGTAAAGATGGGCGCCCGATGCGCGCTTTTGCCCTGCAGTTCTGTCCATGTCTGGACTATATAGAGCAAAAGGCGCGCCCGCCATGGGCTGCCCTAAAATCAATGCGAGGAGAGCAATGGCAGATCCGGCAAACAGCATCGACCCGTCCGAAGTCGCCAAATTCGAGGCGATGGCCGCCGAATGGTGGGACCCGAATGGCAAGTTCAAACCGCTGCATATGCTCAACCCGTGCCGGCTCGATTACATCACCACGCAGATCGCGACACAGTTCGGCCGCGACCTGAAAGCGCCGCGCCCGTTCGAGGGGCTGCGTCTGCTGGATATCGGCTGCGGCGGCGGGCTTCTGTCCGAGCCGATGGCGCGACTTGGCGCCACGGTCGTGGGCGCGGATGCGGCGGAAGGGAATATCCCCGTGGCCCGGCTGCACGCCGAACAGTCGGGGCTCGAGATCGACTACCGCCATTGCGCGGCGGAAGATCTGGCCACGAACGGCGAGCAATTCGATGTCGTCCTCGCGCTGGAGATCATCGAACATGTCGCCGACCCGCAGGGCTTCGTGAACACGATCCAGAGCCTGATGAAACCGGGCGGGCTGATGATCTGCTCGACGCTGAACCGCAATCCGAAAAGCTACATGGTCGCGATCATCGGTGCCGAGCGGGTGATGCGCTGGCTGCCCGTGGGCACGCATGAATGGTCGAAATTCGTCACGCCCGACGAGCTTTACGAGCTGTCGCGCAACGCGGGGCTCGACCCGGTCGACCGCCGCGGCATGGTGTTCAATCCGCTGGCATGGACCTGGTCGCTCTCGGCGCGCGATCTTTCGGTGAATTATGCCATCGCGGCGGTGAAGCGGTAAGGGGCGCTGCCCCTCTTCGCATGCGCGAATTCACCCCGGGATATTTCAGCCAACACGAAGAGAGGCGATTTTCGCCTTGGGTCAAATATCCCGGGGGAGTCTCTGAAAGAGACGGGGGCAGCGCCCCCTCTTACTTTTTCTTCGGACGGAAGGCTTTGATCCGGGCCGGATCGGTCTCGATATAGCCCGCGCCAATCAGGTCGAGACAATAGGGCACGGCGGCGAAGACCGCATCGAGGCAGGTCGCGATGGCCGAGGGCTTTCCCGGCACCATGATGATCAGCGATTTGCCCGCGATCCCCGCCGACTGGCGCGACAGGATGGCGGTCGGCACTTCGAGCAGGCTCGCGCGGCGCATTTCTTCGCCGAACCCCGCCAGTTCCTTCTCGATCACGTCGAAGCAGCCCTCGGGCGTCTCGTCGCGCGGCGCGGGGCCGGTGCCGCCGGTGATCAGGATCAGATCGGCTTCGGCCGCGACCAGTTCGCGGAGTTTCGCGGCGACCGACTCGCGCCCATCGGGAATGATGTGACGCTCGATTTCCAGCGGCGAGGTGACCACGCCGCGCAGATAGTCCTCGCAGCCCGGACCGCCCTTGTCTTCGTATTCGCCGCGCGACGCGCGATCGGAGACGGTGACGATGGCGGCCTTGGGCTGCGAAAAGCTCATTTCTTCACTCGCGCGTTGCGGGTTGCGATCAGTTTCAGGCGCAGCGCGTTGAGCTGGATGAAGCCCGCCGCGTCTTTCTGATCGTAAGCGCCTGCGTCTTCCTCGAAGGTCACATGGGCCTCGGAATAGAGCGAGTAATCCGACCAACGCGCCACCGTGCGGGCCGCGCCCTTGAAGAGCATCAGCTTCACCGTGCCGGTGACATATTCCTGCGTCTTGTCGATCAACGCCTGCAGCGCCTCGCGCTCAGGGCTGAACCAGAAGCCGTTATAGATCAGCTCCGCGTAGCGCGGCATGATCGAGTCCTTCAGGTGACCCGCGCCGCTGTCGAGCGTGATCTGCTCGATGCCACGGTGCGCTTCGAGCAGAATCGTGCCGCCGGGGGTCTCGTAGACGCCGCGCGACTTCATGCCCACGAAGCGGTTTTCCACGAAGTCGAGACGGCCGATGCCGTGGGTCTTGCCGTATTCGTTCAGCTTGGTGAGGATCGTCGCGGGGCTCATCGCCTCGCCGTTGATCGACACCGCGTCGCCCTTCTCGAAACCGATCTCGATGAATTCCGGCTCGTTCGGGGCCTGCGTGATCGGATCGTCGGTGCGCTGATAGACGTAATCGGGCGCCATGTCGGCCGGATCTTCCAGAACCTTGCCCTCCGACGAGGTGTGCAGCAGGTTCGCATCGACCGAGAACGGCGCTTCGCCGCGCTTGTCCTTGGCGATCGGGATCTGGTTCGCCTCGGCGAATTCCAGAAGCTTCGTGCGCGAGGAGAGATCCCATTCGCGCCACGGCGCGATCACCTTGATCGACGGGTCGAGCGCATAGGCCGACAATTCAAAGCGCACCTGATCGTTGCCCTTGCCGGTCGCGCCATGCGCCACCGCATCGGCGCCATGCTTATGCGCGATCTCGACGAGATGCTTGGAGATCAGCGGCCGCGCGATCGAGGTGCCCAGCAGATAGAGCCCTTCATAGACCGCATTGGCGCGGAACATCGGGAAGACGAAATCGCGGACGAATTCTTCGCGCGCGTCGAGAATATGGATGTTCTCCGGCTTGATGCCGAGCATCTCGGCTTTCTTGCGCGCCGGCTCGAGCTCCTCGCCCTGGCCGAGATCGGCGGTATAGGTGATGACCTCGCAACCGTATTCGGTCTGCAGCCATTTCAGGATGATCGAGGTATCGAGGCCACCCGAATAGGCAAGCACGACTTTCTTGGGTGCGGACATGCGGCATCTCCCGGTTTTCTTGTTCCGCGACGGAATAGAAGCTTTTTTTCCAATGAACAAGGGCCGCCCCGAAGGACGGCCCTTTCGCATGTGCAATGCGCGAGATCAGCTCTCGGTGGAGGGGTCGACGAGCGGATCGGTGGTTTCGCCGCTCGAGGCGAGATCGCCTTCCGCGGTCGTCCCGTCAGCAGTTGTCCCGTCGCCGGTTGCCACATCGCCATCCGCGGGAGCTTCTTCCGTCGCGGTCTCCGGCGGCGGCAGATCGAGCAGCTCGTGCAGATAGGCGAGCGCCTCGGGCGAAAGCTCGCGCCCGTTCGAGGCGGCGAGAAGCGCGTCGTTCTCGTCGGTGGTCGAGTTGGCGATCTCGGTTTCCAGATCCGTAACCTTCTGCTGCGCAGCGGCCAGATCGGCCTCATAGGTCGTCGCGGCAGCCTTCTCTTCCTCCAGAGTCGCGACCGCGTCGTCATAGCCCTCAACCCCAGGCTCGAGCGCGTCGATTTCGGCTTGAATATCCTCCACGCTGCGGACGTCCTGCGCCTCGAGCGCGGCAACAGCGTCCTGCGCGTCGGTCAGGTTCTGTTCGGCTTCGCCAGCGGCCAGAACCGCGTCGCGATAGGTCGCGATCCGGCCCACCTGACTGTTCGGCGAAGCGTTTGCGAGCGCGGTCGCGCTGGCATGGGCCGCGTTCAAGCCCTTCAGTTCGGAGGCCAGCGCGCCGTGATTGCGCAGCTCATCCTCGCTCAGGCTCGGCTTCCCGTTCGGACGCGGCGACTCGTTGACCGCGTATTCGGTCGGAGTGGTCGAGCGTTTCTTCGTCGCGGTGGTCCCGCGCGACGCCGTTTTCACAGCGGAGCGGTTGGTATGCTGCGACTTCTTCTGCAGCTTGCCGGAGAAGAGATCATCGAGGAATTTCGCAGGGCCGCCGCCATGCGTTGCAGCCTTGCCGGAATTGCCGTGGCTCGTCGCGCGCCCGGCCGATGCGGATTTGCCCGCCGCGCCGGACTTGCCGCCTGCGTTGCTTTTGCCCCCGCCATTGCCACCACCATTGCCGCCGCCGTTTCCACCGCCATTTCCGCCACCGTTGCCGTTCTTGGCAAATGCGGCATCCGCGCCGGTGAAATGGCTGGTCGCCACCGGGGCGACGACGAAGCTCGCCGCGACAAGGGCGACAATCGAAGTTTTTCTCAGGCGCATGCGGCCCTCCTCTTTTGTTGCTCGCAACACAGTTTCAGCACGATTAGCGTCGAAAGTGGGCAAAAAAGCGGCAGCCTTTGCAAAATGCGCAAGGCTTCGCTCAAAGCGAAGGTGAGCCGGCGGTGACTCGCTCTTTTCCACCTCGATCACACGGAGAATTCAACCAAGGCGCGCCGAACGTGCTTTGACTGCGGTGAGATCGAGCCCCAACGGTGAATTGTTAAATGACATTCTTTGGGGGCAAAGTGATGAATGTATTGGGGGTTTTCGGACACTCGTTCCGGCAGGTCTTTGGAAATTGGCGGCAGACCCTTCGGATATCGGCGCTTCTTCTCTTGATCATGATCATCGGGCAGCAGTGGCTTATCGAGAGCGTGATGCAGGCCGGAGCATCACAATACCAGAGTTTCGAAAAATCACTGTTCATTGTGGTTTTCAACACGTTCATCCTGCCGATCCCGATGATCATCGCGGCGGTGAACTGGCACAGGTTCATCCTGCTCGGCGAGCGCGTCGGCTGGCTGCCGCGGATTCATCTGCGCCGCGACGTGAGCTATTTCTGGCGTGGCATAGTGATCACGCTCTATGCCATGGCGATCATGGTTCTGGGAGCCGCGATTGTCTTTCTTTTCGCCCTCGCGGCGCAGGAAATCATTCCGAACCAGACCGCTGAAGCCGTTCTACTCGCCGTGGTGGGGCTGGCATTCTTCATTGCCCTGTATGCCTTCATGCTCCGTCTCGGAGTATCCCTGCCCGGGGCCGCGATCGGCGGCGCCACGATCCGCGACAGTTGGCGCGCGACTCGCGGCCAGTGGCGTGGCTTCGCTTTGCTCACTCTGCTGGCATTTCTCGTGGTACTCCCTTTCGTTGCGGTGAACATGCTTTCGATACAAGCGCCACATGACCTCGCGGATGATATGGTCGTGGTCGCGCTCAAGCTGCTTTTCGCTGTGCCCACCGTGATGCTGCTGCTGTCGATCGTAACGACGCTCTACGGTCATTTTGTCGAGCAACGCGCCCTCGTCTGAGCTTGCCAAAGCGGGCGGCGCGCGTCACATCTGGCGGTATGAGTGAGTTCGCCCTTTCCGCCCAAGCCGCCACCCGCGCGCTGCGTGCGCTCTTCGAGCCGACGCCGCTGCAGCTCAATGCCCACCTGTCGAAACGCTTCGACGCCGAGGTCTGGCTCAAGCGCGAGGACCTGACGCCGGTGCGCTCCTACAAGATCCGCGGCGCCTTCACCGCTATGCGCAAATTGCGCGAGCGCGATCCGTCGGCGGCGCATTTCGTCTGCGCGAGCGCCGGGAACCACGCGCAGGGCGTGGCCTTCGCCTGTCGGCATTTCGGGGTGAAAGGCACGATCTTCATGCCGGTGACGACGCCGCAGCAGAAGATCGACAAGACCAAGACCTTTGGTGGAGATGCGGTCGAGATCGTTCTCACGGGCGATTATTTCGACGACACGCTGGCTTCGGCGCAGGAGTTTTGCCGCGAGGCCGGGGCGCATTTCCTCGCGCCTTTCGACGATCCGGATGTGATCGAGGGGCAGGCGTCGGTCGGGGTGGAGATCCTCGACCAGTTGGGCGGCGCTCCGGATATGGTCATCCTGCCCGTGGGCGGCGGCGGCTTGGCCGCGGGCGTCACCGGCTATCTGCGCGCGACCGCCCCCGCTACGGAATTTCGCTTCGTCGAGCCTTTGGGCGGAGCGAGCCTCACCGCTGCGGTCAAGGCGCATGAGCCCGTGACGATCTCGCAGGTGAACAGTTTCGTCGACGGCGCAGCTGTGGCCCGGATCGGCGCGCGCCCCTTCGCGGAGCTTGGTTGGGTCACGCCCGAGCAGGTTCATCTCGCACCGGAGGATCGCATCTGCATCACGATGCTTGAGATGCTGAACGTCGAAGGTGTCGTGCTTGAGCCCGCCGGCGCTATGTCTGTCGACATCCTGCCCGAACTGGCCGAGACGATCCGCGGCAAGCGCGTGGTCTGCGTGACTTCAGGCGGTAATTTCGATTTCGAGCGGTTGCCGGAGGTGCGCGAACGCGCCCAGCGCTATTCGGGTCTGAAGAAGTACTTCATCCTCCGCCTGCCGCAGCGCCCCGGCGCCCTGAAGGACTTCCTTCAGATGCTTGGCCCTGACGACGATATCGCGCGCTTCGAGTATCTGAAGAAATCGGCGCGGAACTTCGGCTCGGTCCTGATCGGGATCGAAACGAAACGCGCCGAGAACTTCACAGAGCTCTTCGCGAAGCTCGACGCCGAGGGCTTCGTCTGGCGCGACATCACCGAAGACGAAACCTTGGCTGAGTTTCTTATCTGAGGCCTTCAGTTCGATAGAGCGGCCGCCAGACCGACGAAACACACTGGTCCTTCGCCGCTTTTGGACTGTGGAGCCTTTTCTACATTCTCGACTCCTGCGCTTACGGCCCGCGATAGGCACGCCAATTCCCAAAATATGGCCGCACCCGCGCCCAACGGGTGCAGCTTCGTGCAATATGTGCTCGGCGCAGCTCAAACTGCTCAGCACCGCGCCCTATGCCGCCGGAGTGAACTCCGATAACCGCCCCATGAACTGCGTCTTGGACAGGCTATAGGTCTCGCGGATCGCGCTCAGATCGACCTCCACGGCGCGTCCGGCGGCGGCCATTCGTTCTCCCTGCTGACAGGCCCCGCCGAAATCGCGGAACCCGAGATTCCAGGCGGACCCTTTCAAGAAGTGCAAATCCTCTTCGACCCGGTCGGGACGTCCGCCAAGCCCCATCACCACGGCCTCGACCTCGTCGAGAAAAAGGTCCACGACCTCGGCAAAGCCATCGGCGCCAATTTCCGAGCGCAGTTCCTGCACCCGATCCCAATCAATCATCACGCCCTCCAGGCCACTCGATCCGACTCCACCCGAGACTGACCGTAGCGCCGCAGCCTTTCGATTTTCTTAACGTCTGATCCGGGCTGGTTTTCACCGAATCTTAGGGAGTTTGCGGTTTCGTGAGGGCAGAGGTTTCGGATGATGCAGATGGTGCAAAGACAAGAGGCCCCCGCAGATGCGGGCGGACGACCATTGGCGGGCGCTGCGCGGCACGTTCTCGTCGTGGACGACAGCCGTATGCAGCGCCGCATCCTCTCGGCGCAGCTGTCCCGCTCCGGTTACCAGGTGAGCGAAGCTGAAAGCGCGGAGGAGGCGATCGCGATCTGCGCCCAATGCGAGCCCGATATCGTGATCTCGGATTGGATGATGGCGGGGATGAGCGGCCCTGAATTCTGCCGCGTCTTCCGGGGCTTACCGCGGCGAAGTTACGGCTATTTCATCCTCCTGACCTCCAAGGCCGACAAGACGGACGTCACGCGTGGATTGGAAAGCGGCGCCGATGATTTCCTGTCGAAACCGGTCAACGGAGCGGAGCTTCGGGCGCGACTGAGCGCGGGCGCCCGCATCCTGACCATGCAGGAAGAGTTGAGCGAGAAGAACCGCCTGTTACGAGAGGCACAGGAGGTGATCGACCGCGACCTGCAAGAGGCACGCAAACTGCAACAAAGCCTCGTGCGGACACGACACGCGCGGTTCGAGGCGGCGGATGTCTCGCTGCTCTTGCGGCCCGCAGGCCATGTCGGCGGAGACCTCGTCGGGTTCTTTCCGATCAATGAGCGCCGGGTGGGCCTATACGGCATCGACGTGTCGGGGCACGGGATCACCTCCGCCCTGATGATGGCGCGGGTCGCAGGCTACTTCTCCGGCACCACCCCCAGCCAGAACCTCGCGATTTACCGCAACGCACTGGGCGAATTGCGCGGACGACGCCCGGCGGAGCTCGCTCAGCGCCTCAACGATCTCGTGCTGAGTGAGATGAGCACCGAGAGCTACTTCACCCTTATCTATGCTGATGTCGACCTGCGCACCGGCAAGGCGGAATTGGTTCAGGCGGGCCACCCCTACCCGGTCCTGCAACGGCGCAACGGCACAGTAGAGTTTTTCGGCGAGGGCGGGCTTCCCATCGGCCTGATCGAGGGCGCCGAATACGAGACGCTCACGGTTCAACTGACCCCGGGCGATCGGCTGGTGCTGGTCTCGGACGGGATTACCGAAGCCAGCGACCGCAGCGGCGAGATGATCGATCAAACCCGGCTGGCCCGGATGCTCCGCAAGTTTTCCCAGATGCCGGGGCCCGGGCTTCTGGATGCACTCTATTGGGCGACCGAGGCATTCGCGGAGGGTGAAATCGGGGACGATGTCTCGGCTGGCGTATTGGAATTTCACGGCCCCGGCAGCACCGAGCGACGTTCGGAGCTTGGGTCAGACTGCAGAGACCATTCCCCCGGGGAGACTTGAGAGGAGAACGCACCAGCTCAGCTACATCTGAGGCGAACGAACCGCCCAAAACTATTCAGCGACGGACGAACCGTTGGAAAAACGCGCGTTCGCCTTCATTCGCGAGCAGTTCGAGCGCTTCTTCGGGATCGGCCCAATGCGCCGTGTGGTGCGGTTCTGGCGGCAGACCGCGCTTCAGCACCGGGCGCGCGAGCCAGACGGAGCAAAGCTTTTCCGCCCAGAACTCATACTCGGGCATATAGGTGAAACGCCGATAGGCTCCGAGACGGCGCAGCCCCGTAATCGCCCAGCCGGTTTCCTCGAAGACCTCGCGGTGCAGCGCCTCGATCGGCCCCTCCCCCGGATCGATCCCGCCGCCGGGCAATTGAAACTCCGGTATGGGATGCGCCTGATGGGTCAGCAGCACCCGCCCGTCGCGGATCAGAATCGCGTAGGCACCGGGGCGCAAACGATACTGCTGACCGGATTTCACCCGCTCTCCGAACCTCGCGATCATGTGCTCTCCCTTGGGTCTGCGGTTGCCGCGCCTATATTGGGGCTGTATGGCAGGCTCCGCGCCGCCCGAAAACCCCTCTGAGCCCCTCAGGAGCACCATGTCCAAGCTATCCCAAATCGCATGGGACGATACAGTTCTGCCGTTTCAGCTCGACCGCTCTGACATCCGCGGCCGGGTTGCCCGCCTCGACGGCGTGCTCGACACCGTCCTGTCGCAACATGATTACCCCCGCGCGGTCGAAATGCTGGTGGCCGAAGCCGCCCTTCTGACCGCGCTGATCGGCCAGACCGTCAAGCTGCGCTGGAAGCTATCGCTGCAAATCCGCGGCAACGGCCCGATCCGCATCATCGCCACCGATTACTACGCCCCCGAGAAGGAGGGCGCGCCCGCCCGCATCCGGGCCTGGGCGAGCTTTGATGAAGAAAAGCTCGATCCCAAGGCCGACCCATTCGAACAGATCGGGCAGGGTTACTTTGCGATCCTGATCGACCAAGGCAAAGGCACGACCCCCTATCAGGGCATCACGCCACTGTCCGAAGGCTCGCTGCGCGCCTGCGCCGAGGCCTATTTTGCGCAATCCGAACAGCTGCCCACGCGGTTCTCGCTGTCCTTCGGGCGCTCGATCCTGCCCGGTCAGGGCGAAAGCTGGCGCGCAGGCGGCGTGATGCTGCAGCATATGCCGCCGGCCTCGCCCTTCGCCGCTCAGGAAGGCTCGGGCGATCAGGGCCTGCTGACCGCCGATGACATTCTCGAAGGCGAGGAAGGCGAGAACTGGGCGCGCGCCAATATCCTGCTCGACACGGTCGAGGATATGGAGCTGATCGGCCCGACCGTGCAGCCGACCGAGCTGCTGGTGCGCCTGTTCCACGAAGAGCGGCCGCGCGTCTTCGATCCGCAGCGGGTGGAGTTCGGCTGCACCTGCTCGGCCGATCGCGTGCGTCAGTCGCTCTCGATCTACTCGGCGCGCGACATCGCGCATATGACCACCGATGAGGGCACGGTCACCGCGGACTGCCAGTTCTGCGGCGCGCATTACATTTTCGATCCGCTGACGCTCGGCTTCGAGGCGCAGAAAAACCCCGACGGATCGCTGCGCGAAGCGGGGGACGAGGGATCGAATGAGTGATCCCCTCGCCCCGGTTCTCGACGCCTTGGCGCGACCGGGGCGGCCCTCTTCGGATTACGATCTGAACCCGGAAGTGATCCTGCCCGAGGGCCGCAAGCTGCGGCCTGCGGGCGTTCTCGTCGCCTTCGATACGTTCGGGCCGGAGCCGCGCCTGCATCTGACGAAGCGCAGCTCGCATCTGCGCCATCACCCCGGCCAGATCGCCTTTCCCGGCGGCAAGGTCGATCCCGATGACGAAGGCCCGGTCGGCGCGGCTCTGCGTGAGGCGCAGGAAGAGATCGGCCTGCCCCACGCCCATGTCGAGGTGCTGGGCACGCTCGATCCGCATGAGACCGTGACGTCCTTTCTGGTGACGCCGGTGCTGGCGCGCATCCACACGCCCTTCGAGGTCATCCCCGAAGCGGGCGAGGTGGCCGAGGCGTTCACCGTGCCGCTCTCGCATATCACGCCCGGGAATTTTCGCGTCGAGTCGCGCCGCTGGCGCGGCTCCCGGCGCAGCTATTTCGTGGCGCCTTACGGGCCCTATTACATCTGGGGCGCCACCGCGCGTATATTGCGCTCATTGGCGGACCGGATGGCGGAATGAGATTGACCGGAGACTGGATCGAGGCAGAGCCGACCCAACGCGTGCTGAAGATGCTCGAAGAGGGCGGGCATCAGGCGCTTCTGGTGGGCGGCTGCGTGCGCAACAGCGCCTTGGGCGCGCCGGTCAACGATATCGACATCGCCAGCGATGCGCGCCCCGAGCGGGTGATCGAACTTGCGAAGGCGGCCGGTTTGAAGCCGGTGCCGACCGGGGTCGATCACGGCACGGTCACGGTGGTTGCGGACGGTCATCCGCATGAGGTCACGACCTTTCGCCGCGATGTGGAGACGCATGGGCGGCACGCCACGGTCGCGTTTTCCGACGATATCGCGGAGGACGCGGCGCGACGCGATTTCACGATGAACGCGCTCTATGCCCGCTCGGACGGCACGATTCTCGACCCGCTGGGAACGGGACTGGAAGATCTGGCGGCGCACCACGTGCGCTTCGTCGGCGAGGCGGAGGAGCGCATCCGCGAGGACTACCTGCGCATCCTGCGCTTCTTCCGGTTTACCGCGTGGTATGGGCACGATCTCGACCCTGACGGGCTGGCCGCCTGTGCCGAGAATATCGCCGGAATAGAAACGCTTTCGCGCGAGCGGCTTGGCGGCGAGATGCGCAAGTTGCTGGCCGCGCCCGATCCGGTTCACGCGGTGGCGGCGATGGCGCAATGCGGGGTTCTCACGGCCGTGCTGCCCGGCGCGGATGCGACCGCGCTCGGTCCGCTCGTCCATCTCGAGGATCGTCCCGCCGATCCGATCCGCAGGCTGGCGGCGATTGGCGGCGAAGACGTGGCCGAGCGGCTACGCCTGTCGAAGAAGGACACAAGGCAGCTCGAGGCCCTGCGCGCCTCGCTGTCCGACGGTGAGGACGCGGCGGTCCTTGGATATAGACTCGGGGCCGAGACCGGGGCCGATGCGCTTCTTCTGCGCCATGCGCTGATGGGGCAGGAAATGCCGGAGGGCTGGCAAAACAGGGTCTATTTCGGCGCAAAACAGCAATTTCCAGTGCAAGCTAAAGACCTGATGCCCCGCTATGAGGGCAAGGCTTTGGGAGATACGCTTAAGGCGCTTGAAGCGCGCTGGATCGCCTCCGGATTTACGCTGGCGCGCGAGGATTTGCTCGCCGCGCTTTGAACCGCCCCGCAATCGACTATATCGGGAGAGGAAAGAGAGACTCATGTTCGATCCCTTCTCCCCCGCCGAAGGCGCTCCGCCGCGCCAGCTTGGCGCTTTCTTCCGCTGGTGCCTCAAGGGCAGCTGGGGCGCGATTGCCGTGGCCAGCTTGGGCACGACCATCGCCGGCGTGATGGAGGTGGTCTCCGCCTGGCTTCTGGGTCAGGTGATCGACGCGGCGCTCAACAGCGAACGCGCCGCGGTGATCGGGGCCAATGTCGGGCTTCTAGTTCTGTTCGTCGCGTTCTTCCTGCTGATCCGTCCCCTGACCTTCGGCATCAGCTCCGCCACCAACAACCTGCTGATCAGCCCCAATGTGATGCCCTTGGTGCTGTCGCGCCTGCACCGCTGGACGATGGGCCAATCGGTCACCTTCTTCGACAACGACTTCGCCGGGCGCATTGCGCAGAAGCAGATGCAGACCGCGCGCGCCGTCACCGATACCGTCACCGAGATCATCAATACCGGGCTCTTCGCACTGGCGTCGATCGTCGGCTCGCTGATCGTTCTGGCGCAGATCGACCGTTGGGGAGCCGTGGGTCTCGTGTTCTGGACCTTCGGACTCTACCTGATCATCCGCCTTTTCCTGCCCCATATCCGCGGACGCTCGCGCGAGCGAGCTTCGGCGCGGGCGATGGTGACGGGGCAGGTCGTCGACACGGTCACCAATATCAAGACGGTGAAACTGTTCGCCCATGCGGAGCACGAGGATCGCGCCGCGCTGGAGGCGATGCAGAAGTTCCGCCAGAAGACCTATTCCTTCGGCATGGTCCAAAGCCTCTATCGCGTGGTGCAGATGGCCTATGCCGGGATCGTTCCGGTGATGCTGGTGGGCGGTGCGATCTGGCTCTGGTCGCAGGGCGAGGCGACTGCGGGGGCCATCGCCACGTCGGGCGCCATCGCGATCCGACTGTCGCAGATGTCGGGCTGGGTCAGTCAGGCGCTTATGTCCGTCTGGACCCATATCGGCGAGGCCGAGGACGGGATGCGGACGCTCGCGCATATGCACGACCTGACCGACGCGCCCGATGCTCGCACGCTGCGCCACGTGGAAGGTGAGATCCAGTTCGACAATATCGATTTCGCCTATGGGCGTCGCAGCGGCGGGATCGCGGATATCAATCTGACCATCGCGGATGGCGAGCGGATCGGGATCGTCGGGGCCTCGGGCGCGGGGAAATCGACGCTCGTGGCGCTGCTGCTGAGGCTCTATGACCCCGAAAAAGGGTCTATTCTGATCGACGGGCAGAATATTCGCGAGGTCACGCAGGAGAGCCTGCGCCGCAACATCGCGATGGTCACGCAGGAAACGGCGATGTTCAATCGTTCGGCACGGGAGAACATCCTCTACGGCAAGCCCGACGCCACCGAGGAGGAGATGATCGCCGCCGCGAAGCAAGCCGAAGCGGACCACTTCATCCGCGGCCTCGCCGATCACGAGGGCAATCGCGGCTATGACGCCAAGCTGGGCGAGCGTGGGGTGAAGCTGTCGGGCGGCCAGCGCCAGCGGATCGCCCTTGCCCGCGCCTTTCTGAAGAACGCGCCGATCCTTGTGCTGGACGAGGCGACCTCGGCGCTCGACTCGGAAGTGGAGGCGCAGATCCAAAGCGCGCTGCACCGGGTGATGGCAGGCAAGACCGTGCTGGCGATTGCCCATCGCCTCAGCACCATTGCCGAGATGGACCGGATCGTGGTGCTGGAGGAAGGCCGGATCGTCGAGCAGGGCAGCCATGACGAGCTGCTGGCGATGAACGGGCTCTACGCGCGCTACTGGGCGCGTCAGTCCGGCGGCTTCCTGACCTGCGACGACGCGGAGGATGCGGCGGAATAGGGTCTTTTCTGACCCGCGCCGCGCAGCTAGAGAAGGCGCATGACCTACGAAATCGAGCGACTGTCCCTGCATGCCGACGGCGTGACCCATGGCCCCGAGGGGACCGTGCATGTCGCCATGGCGCTTCCCGGTGAAGTGGTCGAGGGCGAGGTGATCGACGGCCGCATCGCGCAGCCGAAGATCGTGACGCCCTCGCCCGACCGCGTCAAAGCGCCCTGCCCGCATTACCGCTCCTGCGGGGCCTGTTCGATGCAGCACGCATCCGAGGCGTTCACCGCCGAATGGAAGATGGACGTGGTGCGTCAGGCACTGGCCGCGCGCAACCTGCCCGTGCCGGAGATGACCATCGCGACCTCGCCGCTCAATTCCCGCAGGCGGGCGACGCTTTCGGGACGGCGCACGAAGAAGGGCACCTTGGTCGGGTTTCACGCCCGCGCCTCGGACACGGTCGTCGAGATTCCGAACTGCCTGATCCTGCGGCCCGAGCTGCTGGCCGCGATCCCGATGCTGCACGAGGCCACCGCGATTGCAGGCTCGCGCAAAGGCGAAATCGCCTTCACCCTGACCCTGTCGGAGGCCGGGCTGGAACTGGCGGCACAGGGCGGAAAAGACCCTGATACGGCCCAATTCGAGGCTTTGTCGGGTCTGGCGCGCAGCCACGATCTCGCCCGGCTCAGCTGGAACGGACAGGTCATCGCGGGCCGCCGCCCGGCGATCCAGCAATTCGGCAAGGCCAAGGTCGTGCCGCCGCCGGGCGCTTTCCTGCAAGCCACCCATCACGGCGAAGCGGTGCTGACCGCCTTCGCGAAAGCGGCGATTGGCAATGCGAAAAAGGTGGCCGATCTCTTCGCAGGCTGCGGCACCTTCTCGCTGCCGCTGGCCGAACTGGCCGAGGTGCATGCGGTCGAAGGGGTCGCGGCGATGACCGAGGCACTCGATCAGGGCTGGCGTCAGTCGCAGGGCCTGCACCGGGTCTCCACCGAGGCGCGCGACCTGTTCCGCCGTCCGCTTCTGCCCGACGAGCTGGCAAAGTTCGACGCGGTGGTGATCGACCCGCCGCGGGCTGGCGCGCAGGCCCAGATCGCCGAGATCGCGGCGTCGAAGCTCAAGCGGCTCGTCCATGTCTCCTGCAACCCGGTCACCTTCGCACGCGACGCCGAGACGCTGATCGCGGCGGGCTTCACGCTCGACAAGCTGCTGGTGGTGGATCAATTCCGGTTTTCCGCTCATGTGGAGCTTGCGGCCCTTTTCACCCGCTAGATGCGACGGCGAAAATCGGGTAGAAAGACTGCAAAACAGCAGTCTCCGAATACAGGCCGAACATGAACCGTCGAACCCTCCTCTTGGGCGGATGCGCCCTTGCCACGCTGGCCGCCTGTGGCGATTCCAGCAAATTCAAATCCTATAACGGCCCCGCCGTGACCCAGATCCAGATCTTCAAGTCGCAGCGGATGATGTATCTGCTGCATGGCGACGAGGTGCTGGAGAAGTACAAGATCGGCCTTGGCGGCGATCCGGTCGGGCCGAAGCGGTTCGAGGGCGACGGCAAGACCCCGGAAGGGCTCTATTACATCAATCGGCGCAATCCGAATTCGGCCTATTACCTGTCGATCGGCATCAGCTATCCGAATCCGCAGCAGGTGGCCTTCGCAGAATCGCAGGGCAAGAAGGCGGGCGGCGACATCTTCATCCATGGCCGCGACGGGAAGAACAAAGGCAAGGGTCGCGACTGGACCGCGGGCTGCATCGCGGTGAAGGACAAGGAAATCAGCGACATCTACGCGATGGTCCGCGACGGCACGCCGATCTTCATCTTCCCCTGATCGCAACATCCCCTCGGAAATGACAAAGGGCCCCACGTGGGGCCCTTTTTGCTTGCAGCGGATCTTCGGCTCAGTTGCCGGTGACCATCGTCCACCAGATCTTGCCGGACGGCTCCTGATACCAGGAGAAGCCCATCTGCGTCGCCGCGGGGTTCAGGATCACGTCGCGCGTATCGGCGACCTTCATCCAGGCCGAGAGGGTCTCCATCTCGGTCTCGTAGGTCTCGGAGATATTCTCGCCCAGCACCTGCCCCGGATAGCCGGCGCGCTGCGCGCGGCTCAGCGGCGAGGAGCCGTCGGAGCCCCAGTGCCACGGGCGGTTCTGCACGGCCATGTCCTTGGAATGGGCCAGCGCCGCCGTGGTCAGCGCGTCGTTCAGCACCAGCGGCGCAGCACCGCGCGCCGAACGCAGGCTGTTCACGGATTCAAGCACGCGCTGCGGGATCACCGAGCGATCGCTCGCAGTGATGTTGTAGACTTTCGGCAGCGGCAGGCCATCGGGCCCGAGCTTGGGCTGCGTGTCGGTCGGCTGGCAAGCCGCCAGAGCCACAATCGCGGAGACCGCAAATACAGAAGCGCGCAACATCTTTGGTCCGTCCCTCGTTAAAACGTCAATCTGCATTACACGCTTGTCCCCAGCCGCGCAAACCCCTCTGTCGCTTTGCGGGCACATCCCCGCCAGTTTGATTTGCCGCCGCCGCGCGATCACATTATATTTATCGCAATTGACCCCATCGCGAACCCGGAGCCCGAGATGCCCAATACGCGCAAGCCTTTCGATCGCCGCGCCTTCCTCGGCGCCGCCGCCTGCCTTGGTGCTGGGCTCGCGCTGCCCGCCCGTGCGCAAACGCCCGATTACGGTCAGGAGCAGTTCGAGACGAACGCCTTTACCAACCAGCGCCGCAATATTTCGAGCTTCCAGAACCGCGACTGGCAACCCTACTTCTCGAACCTTCGCGGTGGGGCGATCCTTGTGGATACCCATTCGCGGGCATTGCATTACTGGTCGGCGGATCAGTCGATCTACCGCCTCTATCCGACCTCGGTACCGGTATCGGAAGAATTGACGCGGCGCGGCCGGACCTCGGTGATCCGCAAGGTCGAAGGGCCGAGCTGGGCGCCCACGCCCTCGATGAAGAAGCGCAATCCGGAATGGCCCGATTACGTGCCGCCGGGCCCCGATAACCCGCTGGGGACCCATGCGCTGTATCTTTCGTGGCGCTATTACCGAATCCACGGCACGCATGACACGCGCAAAATCGGCCGCAAAAGCTCGAACGGCTGTATCGGTCTGTACAACGAACATATCCAGGAGCTGTTCGGCTTCGCGAAGATCGGCACGCAGGTGCTGCTGATCTGAGCCGCGCCGCCGATCGGACAAAGTAAAACCCTCGGGACCACGCAGTCCCGAGGGTTTTCAATTCATTGGATAGGGGTCAGTGGTTACCACCTTTGCCGCCGCCATGGCCGGACCCGCCGCCCGAACCACCAGCGCCGCTGCCCGAACCCGTGCCGCCGCCAGTGCCGCCGCCCGATCCCGAACCGCCCGTCAAGCCGTCGAGCTTGCCATGGGTGCTTCGTACCATGACGCCGAGCATCTCGTCTTCGCCGGGCGTATCGATGGATTTCACGAGGTTATCCTCGTGCTCTTGGTTGTAAATCACGTCATCCTCGGTCGCCCACGGATTTGCGTGCCCGGCCCAGGAAGCGCCAGCATAGAGAGCCGCCAAGGCGACCAGTCCCATAGTCTTGAGCATTCTCTTTCCTTTCTGCTCTGAGCGGCCCGGTCGTTGCCGGTCCGCAGGGTACGCCTTCACGGCGATCCCTTGCCCCCGCGTCAGAACTTATAAGAAAAGACACTCACGAATCTGTGAGGCAGGACGTCGCAGATCGCGACAGTTTTATCAGTCGATCCAACCGGCGAGGTTTTCTCCGACCACCTCCATCAGCGCCTCGATGTGCAGATCGTCGTCGTTGAGACAGGGGACATAGGTGAATTTCTCACCGCCCGCGTGCTCGAATGCCTCGCGGATTTCGCCGTTGATCTCTTCGAGCGTCTCGATGCAATCCGCGCTGAAGGCGGGCGAGATCACTGCGATGTTCTTCTTGCCCTGCTTCGCCAGCTCCGCGACATGCTCGACCGTGTAGGGCTTGAGCCATTCCTCGGTGCCGAAGACCGACTGGAAGGTCGTGTCGATCCCGTCCTTGTCCCAGCCGAGCCGTTCGCGCAGCAGACGCGAGGTCTTCTGGCACTGGCAATGGTAGGGGTCGCCTTCCATCAGATAGCGCTTTGGCATCCCGTGATAGGAGGCGACCAACACGTCGGGCTTCTCGTCGAGCGTGGCATAGACCCGCTCCACCGATTGCGCGAGTGCGTCGATATAGGAGGGCTTGTCGAAATATTCCGGCGCGACGCGTGCGGCGGGCTGGCGCTTTTGCTTCATCAGCGCGCGGAAGAACTGATCGTTCGCGGTGGCCGAGGTGGCGCCCGCATATTGCGGATAAAGCGGCAGGAACAGGATCTTCTCGCAGCCCTGCTCGACCATCCGGTCGACGACGGACTGGGTCGAGGGATTGCCGTAGCGCATGCAGTAATCGACGACGACCTCCTGACCGTAGCGCGCCGAGACCGCATCGCGCAGCTTCGCGACCTGCTGCTTGGTGATCGTCATCAGGGGGCTTTCGCCCGCCTCGTTGTTCCAGATCGTCTTGTAGTTCGCACCCGAGGTGAAAGGCCGCTTCGACAGGATGATGAGCTGCAGCAACGGCTGCCATTTCCATGCCGGGTAATCGATCACGCGCCGGTCCGAGAGGAACTCGTTCAGATAGCGACGCATCGACCAGTAATCGGTGTTGTCCGGGGTTCCGAGATTGGCGACGAGCAGACCGATCTTCGCTTCCTTGACGGGCGGGTGATCGGCGGGGGCATGGGCAAGGCGCGGATTTGCGGCGTTGGTCATCGTGTCACTGTCCTGTCGTCATTTATCGCGGAACTTCCACCCGACTTAACGGGTTTCCCGATCTGTGCCAATGCGGCCTATTCAACCGGGACAGGATCACTTACGGTCTTCACATGGCAATGGATGACATGACCGGGAAAAAACCGGCCCCGCCCGCTCTCGACCCGTCGCGAGACGCGTTGTTCCTAGATTTCGACGGATGTCTGGTGGACATAGCGCCCCGCCCGGATGCGGTGATCGTGCCGCAAAATCTGCCGCGTTTGCTCGAACAACTCTCTGAGGCGCTCAATGGGGCGCTCGCGGTTGTCTCGGGGCGATCCCTGCACGAACTGGAACGTTTTCTCGACGGGTTCGACGGGCTGATGGTCGGCTCCCACGGCTCGGAAGCGCGCGGAATGGAGCCGCCGATGGCCGAGACCCCACAACATCTGGGCGCGGTAAAAGAGGATCTGGCCGGGTTCGCTCAGGACCACGATCTCATTTTTGAAGACAAGAGCCACGGCGCCGCGATCCACTTCCGCTCCAACCCCGCCAAGCAAGGCAAAGTGGAAGCCTTCACCGAAGAGCTGACCGCGCGCTATGACGGTTTCACGATCCAGCCCGCGAAAATGGCGGTCGAAATCCGTCCCGAGGGGTTCTCGAAGGATGGCGCCCTGGCGATCCTGTCCGACCTCGTGCAGTTCGGCGGTCGCAATCCGGTCTATGCGGGCGACGACACGACCGACGAGCCCGCATTGGCCTGGGCAGAGGCGCATGGCGGCTTCGGCATCAAGGTCGGTGACGGAGAGAGCGTCGCGCGCTATCACCTTGACGAGCCGATGGATGTCCGCGCCTGGCTCGCCGCTGCCGTGGCACGCTGAATAAGGAACGACGAATGGGCCGCCTGATCTGCATCTCCAACCGCATTCCCACCGGGGCCAATCCCTCGGGCGGCCTGGTCGTGGCGCTTGGCGATGTGCTGGAGGAAACCGGCGGCATCTGGATCGGCACCTCGGGCGAGATTGCCGACACGCCTGCCGCAGAGTTGCGCGAGATCGAGGGCGGGCCGTTCAAGCGCTACTGCTTCGATCTGACCGAGGAAGAGCAGGACAACTATTACGCGGGATATTCGAATTCGGTGCTCTGGCCGCTGTTCCACGGTCGCGCCGATCTGATGGATATCCATCAGGAATATCTGGGCGTCTACAAGCAGGTGAACCGACGGATCGCGAAACTCGTGGCACCGTTCCTCAAGCCCAATGACCGGATCTGGGTGCAGGATTACCATCTGCTGCCGCTGGCCTACGAGCTGCGCCTGATGGGCGTGACCAATCCGATCGGCTTCTTCCTGCACACGCCCTTCCCCGGCCCGACCGCGATGCAGGCCCTGCCCAACGGGCGCGAGGTCTGCCAGTGGATCGCGAATTACGACCTCGTGGGCCTTCAGGCAGAGCGCGACGTGCGCGCCTGTCTCCACTCGATGATCGAGATCGCCGACGCCTCCAATCTGGGCGCGGGCTACGTGCACCTCTCGCCCCGCCAATGCCGGATCGCCGCGTTCCCGATTTCGATCGATGCGCGAGAGTTTCAGGAACTGGCGGAGACCGAGTTCGATAAACTGCCCGCCGGGATCGTGAAGGATCACCGCCGGCTGATGATCGGCGTCGACCGGCTGGATTATTCCAAAGGTGTGCCGCATCGCTTCCGCGCATTCGGCGAATTTCTCGAGCGGCACGAGGACTGGCATCGTTACGTCTCGCTCTTGCAGATCTCGCCGCCGACCCGCGAGGGCGTGCAGGCCTATGACGATATTCGCGAAGAGACCGAGCATCTCTCGGGCCGCATCAACGGCCAATTCGCCGACATCCAATGGGTCCCGATCCGCTTCATCAACCGCGCAGTGCCGCGCGAAGTGCTGGCGGGGCTCTATCGCGCCTCGCATGTCGCGCTGGTGACACCCCTGATGGACGGGATGAACCTCGTGGCGAAGGAGTTCATTGCGGCGCAGAACCCCGACGATCCCGGCGTTCTGATGCTGTCGCAATTCGCGGGCGCGGCCGAGCAGATGGATGCGGCGCTGATGGTGAACCCGCACGATCCCGAACAGGTCGCGACCTCGATGCTGACCGCGCTGATGATGTCGCGCGGCGAACGGCGGGAACGCTATCGGTCGCTGATGACGGGGCTGACCACCTATGACGTGCATTGGTGGTCGAAGTCTTTCCTCGACGCGCTAGGCTGAGCCGGGCTTGTCGCCGCTCGGGCGTTCGGTGGTGCCCAGCGCATCGGCGAGCCGCTGTGCCGCGGACCCCGGACGCAACGGTTTTTGCTGATCGGGATGCGGCTTCCAGCCGGTGAGCCAGACCATATCGAAGGTCGCGCGCACCCGGCCATCGGGCTCCTGATAGGTCTCGATATAAAGTCGCAGCGCCTCGGTCAGCACGTCACGGCGCAGGAAGCGGCGATCGCGGGCGGCAAGCGCATTGGTCTCGCCCATCGCGCGCAGGTCCGACAACAGCCGCAGCGGCGTCTCGTAGGTCACCTTGCGTGTCACGGCATCGGCCACCGGCAGCGCCAGCCCCGCCCGCTGGATCAGCGCGCCGAGATCACGAATTTCGCCCATCGGCACGATCCGCGGGCTCAGGCCTCCGGTGATCGCGGCCTCGGCCTGCGCCAGCGCCGCGCGCAGCTCATTGAGAGTCTGACCGCCGAACATCACGCCGATGAAAAGCCCGTCGGGTTTCAGCGCACGCGACGCCTGCACCATCTGCCCGACCGGATCATTCGCCCAATGCAGACACAGCGCGTGGACCACCAGATCATGCGCGCCTTCCTCGAGATCGAGCACATCCGTATCGGCCACGATCTTCGCCTCGGGAAGAATTTCGCGCCACGGCTCGGGAAAAGCGGCGATCAGCGCCGGCTCCGTAAAGGTTCTGTTAACCTCTTGCAGCCTTTCCTCAAGTTCAGCCGCCGCGTCCTCATGCAGAAACAGTTCGGGCGCACGGGCGGCGCGAAGTCTGTGGCGCTCGAGCGCGGCGCGGTCGGTCAGAAGGGGCGGCGTATCCATGGCAGAAACCCTTAACGAGGTTCGAAGCCGGATGCTAGCGGCGGGACGTCTGGGATTGCGCGCGCTCTTCCCGCCGCGCTGCATCGCCTGCGGCGACGCGGTCGGTACGGATTTCGGCCTTTGCGGTGCGTGCTGGTCCGAGGCCACTTTCGCGCGCGGAACGGTCTGCGACGCCTGCGGCACGCCGCTGCCCGGCGAAAGCGAGACGGCCATCCTTTGCGATGACTGCCTCACCCATCCGCGGCCCTGGGCGCGGGGACGCACGGTGATGCATTACTCGGGCACCGGGCGCGATCTTGTGCTAGCGCTGAAACATGGCGACCGGCTCGATCTGGTGCCGCCGCTGGCCGACTGGATGGCGCGGGCGGCCGGACCGCTGCTGACGCCCGACACGCTGATCGCACCGATCCCTCTGCATCGGCTGCGGCTGCTGCGACGGCGCTACAATCAAGCGGCGGAGCTGGCGCGCGCATTGGCCCACCGCACCGGGCACGCCTATTGCGCCGATCTCTTCACCCGCGCCCGCCCCACGTCGAGCCAGAAGGGCAAAACCCGCGATGAGCGGCACGCCAATCTCGACGGCGCGATCACCGTCACGCCGCGCCGCGCCGCGCTGCTGCGCGGGCGCCCGCTCCTTATCGTCGATGACGTGATGACCTCGGGGGCCACGCTTTCCGCCGCGACGGAGGCGGCGTTGAGCGCAGGTGCAGAGCCGATCTGCACTGTGACACTGGCACGCGTTGCGAAGGCACCCTAAATCCCTATAGTCTCGCAGACCAAAGGGAATTGAGAATGAAACGCGTCGAAATCTACGTCACCAGCACCTGCCCCTTCTGCATCATGGCCAAGCGCCTGTTGGACAAGAAGGGCATCTCCTACGAGGAAACCGATGTCGGCCGCGAGCCGCAACTGCGCGCCGCGATGACCCAGCGCGCGAATGGCCGCCGGACCGTCCCGCAGATCTTCATCGGCGACGAGCCGATCGGCGGCTGCGACGAGCTGCATGCGCTCGAACATTCGGGCAAGCTCGATCAGATGCTGGCGAGCTGACGCGATGAAGGCGGCGCTCGTTCAGCTTTCGGTAACGGATGATCCGGCACAGAACCTGCCGGTCACGCTCGACTTCATCCGCGATGCCGCGTCGAAAGGTGCGCAGCTGATCGCGACGCCGGAATGCACCAATCTGATCTCGTCGGATCGCGCCCATCAGAACGCGGCCCTGCATCACGAGCATCACGATCCGACGCTGGAGGCGCTTTGCAACGAGGCAGAGCGCCTTGGCGTCTATATCCTGATCGGCTCGCTCTGCCTGAAATCGGGGGACGATGCGCGCTTCGCCAATCGCTCCTTCCTGATCGGGCGCAAGGGCAATATTAAAGCCCGCTACGACAAGATCCACATGTTCGACGTGGACGTGTCCGAGACCGAACGCTACCGCGAATCTGAGGCTTACCGCCCTGGGCGCGAGGCGGTTCTGGGCGCCACGAAATACGCCCAGCTGGGCCTGTCGGTCTGCTACGACCTGCGCTTCCCGCATCTTTACCGGACGCTGGCGCAGGCCGGGGCGCAGGTGCTGACGATCCCGGCGGCGTTCAACGACACGACCGGGGCCGCCCATTGGGAGGTTCTGGTGCGTGCCCGCGCGATCGAGAATACCTGCTTCGTGCTGGCGCCCGCGCAATGCGGCACCCATGCCGCGCATGGCGGTCGGCCGCGCCGGACCTGGGGCCATTCGCTGGCGGTCGATCCGTGGGGCAAGGTTCTGGCCGATGGCGGCACCGAGCCCGGCGTGACCCTCGTCGATCTCGATCTCGATCAGGTGGACGCGGTGCGCGCGCGCCTGCGGTCCCTCTTCCATGACCGGAGCTTCGACGGACCGTGAGCACCCCGCCCGAGAACGATCCGCTCGCCGCGACGCTGTTCGCCGAGGTCTTCATGGCCGATCAGCTGGCGCGCAACGTCGTGAGCCGCGCCCTGCCGAAGGGCATGGAGATCTCGCATTTCTCGGTGCTCAACCTGCTGGCCCATATCAACGAAGAGCGCACGCCCGCCCAACTGGCCGAGGCGCTGCATGTGACCCGCGGTGCGATGACCAACACGCTCGCCAAGCTGGAATGGGCGGGACATGTGCATATCCGGCCCGACTGGGACGATGCGCGGCGCAAATGGGTATCGCTCTCGCCCTCCGGTCGGCGGGCGCGCGATGCGGCTCTGGCCTCGCTGATGCCGATCATCGGAGGGATCGTGCGCGATCTCGGCCCCGATAAGGTCCGCGCCACCCTGCCGGTGCTGCGCGAATTGCGCGCCCGCCTCGGCCAGGCCTGAATGCGGCAGGGGCGCTGCCCCTCTGGCCTGCGGCCATTCACCCCGGGATATTTCCGCCAAGCCGAAATCCGGCTCTTCGCTCTTGTTCAAATATCCCGGGGGAGCGCGGCACGCGCGGGGGCAGAGCCCCCTCTTCTTTCTCAAACGAAAAGACCCCGCCGTTTCGCACGGCGGGGCAAGGCGCGTGCCGAGGAGCGGCCCTCGGCACCGGCGGTAACTTCTAATTCTTGAGAGAGGGCTGAGCCTCAGTTCATCTCGGCGCGGATCTGCTGGCGCAGCAGGTCGATCGGGACCTGTTTGCCATCGCGCTTGAACGTCCAGTAGGTCCAGCCATTGCAGCTCGGCGCGCCTTCGAGATGGGCGCCGACCTGATGGATCGAGCCTTTCACGTCGTCGCCGATCAGCGTGCCATCGGCGCGGACCTTGGCCTTGTGCCGACCGTTGAGCGAATAGAGCTCTTCGCCCGGGCGCAGCATCCCACGTTCGACCAGCTGGCCGAAGGGCACACGCGGCTCGGCGCGTTTCGAGGTGGAAACTTCCAGCGCTTCCTTGTCGAACTTGCGGATCTTGGCGAGGCGCTTGAGCGCGACTTCGCGATACGCCTCTTCGCGCTCGATACCGATGAAATCGCGGCCGAGCATCTTCGCCACGGCGCCGGTCGTGCCGGTGCCGAAGAACGGGTCGAGGATCACGTCGCCGGGATTGGTGGTGCCGACGAGGATACGGTGCAGCAGCGCCTCGGGCTTTTGGGTCGGGTGGGCTTTCTCGCCGTTCGCATCCTTCAGACGCTCGCCGCCATTGCAGATCGGGATCACCCAGTCGGAGCGCATCTGCACCCCTTCATTGAGCGATTTCAGCGCCTCGTAGTTGAAGGTGTATTTCGCGCCTTCGGATTTCGACGCCCAGATCAGCGTCTCATGCGCGTTGGTCAGGCGCTTGCCGCGGAAGTTCGGCATCGGGTTCGACTTGCGCCACACGACGTCGTTGAGAATCCAGAAGCCCTGGTTCTGCAGCTCTGCGCCCATGCGGAACACGTTGTGATAGGAGCCGATCACCCACATCGCGCCGTTCGGCTTGAGGATGCGGCGCGCGGCCTTCAGCCAGTCGCGGGTGAAATTGTCGTAATGCGCGAAGGAGCCGAACTGGTCCCAAGCGTCATCGACCGCGTCGACCTTGGAATTATCGGGGCGGTGCAGGTCACCGCGCAACTGTAGATTGTAGGGCGGATCGGCGAAGATCAGGTCCACACTGTCCTCGGGCAGCGAGTTCATCATCTCGATGCAATCGCCATCCAGAATTTCGTTCAGGGGCAGTGCATTGCGCACCACCGGAGTCTTGGTCTTTGCCATTTTTAGCCTCTTAACTGCCCGCCTCAGGGCCCAATATCTGGGAGCCGGCTTTGTGCCGATCTATGGCTATAAAAATGAGTCAAAGGCGATTCATCGTCAATTTCTTTTTTGAATCAAGGGGTTATATAATTAGCTTGGCACAAGATATTGTGGACCGGCTTGAAGCTTCGTCTATGAACGGGGGTGACCCCTAAATCTAGAAGCGCCTGCAGATGGTCCTTGGTCGGGTAGCCCGCATTCCGCTCCCAGCCGTAGCCCGGATACTGTTGCGCCAAATCCACCATGAGCAAATCGCGGGCCTCTTTCGCGAGGATCGAGGCCGCCGCAATCGACAAGGAGCGGGCGTCTCCCTTCACGACCGGCTCGCTGGACAACTTCAGGTCGCGCGGCACGCGGTTGCCGTCGACAAGGACATGATCGGCGGCGCGGGTCAGCCCTTCGACCGCGCGGCACATCGCGAGATGCGAGGCGTGGTAGATATTGAGTTCGTCGATTTCCTCGACGCTGGCATGGGCCACGCAGAACTCGGCGCAGTCCATGATCTGCGCGGCCAGATCGGCGCGGCGCTTTGCGTTGAGCTTCTTCGAGTCGTTGAGACCTTCGGGAATGCGGGCGGGATCGAGAATGACCGCCGCTGCCGTCACCGGACCGCAAAGCGGACCGCGGCCCACCTCGTCCACGCCTGCAACGATGGTCAGGCCGCGCGCGAAGGCGGCTTCTTCGAAAGAGAAATCGGGGTTCTGTGCCATGAGTTCGGAATGCCCCGGAACGGCAGGCCTGTTCAATGAAAAAGCGGGGACCCGAAGGCCCCCGCACTGCTCGACGACGCTCTTATGGCGTCTGCCGCATCACTTAACGCCGGCTGAGACGGATCCCGCGATCCTCGAGGCAGTTGCTGCCATAGACTTTCTCGACGCCGTGACGGCCGGTCTTCATCGTGAAGGCGCAGTTGGCGGGCAGGCGGCGCTCGGTGCGGCGATCGAGGCAGGAGGCGGAAACCACCTCGCCCCAGCCCCGGCCGGTCTTCACACGCTGCACGCATTGCGCGGGCAGACGGATGCGGTCGCGATCATGGCTATAGCGACGGTGGTCGCGGTCGTAACGCTCCTGCGCGCGCTGGCGGCGAGCTTCGGCTTCGCGGCGCTCGCGCTCGCGGCGTTCGCGCGCCAGACGACGCTGGCGGTCCTGCCAGCTCTCGTAGCGCGGCTGCGCCTTCTTCGCTTTGTGATCCTTCTTGTTCATCCCGTCGAGGAGCAGCGCAGCAGCCCCGACCCCAAGCAGGATGCTCAGCGCCTGACGGTCCTTCTTGCCCAGCGCGGCGGCGGGCGTAGCACTGATTGCGACGGAGCCCAGCGCGAGGGCGAGGGCGGTGATGGCGGCGGTGGCCTTGGTCTTGAGGCTCATGGCTTCGGTCCTTTCACTCGGCAGCCCGGAAGGCCGCATGACGTCGATGAACCGAGATTGGGCCGAGGGGCGAAAGTCAGGCAATAACGGCCCCCTGCTATCGGATAACAGGCGGGCCAACCCCCTTTGGCTATTGAATAACACGGGCGTTGAGCGCAGCGTGTTCCACATGAAACACGTAGTCCTCATATTGGCGTTTCTCGCCTCTGCCTCGGTCGCGCAGGCCGAGTGCTATGCCGATTACAAGGCCAAGCGCGACAACCCGTTGCAGCTGCAATACGGGGTGGCGCAGGTCTCTGACTCGGCCTGTTCGAAAAAGGCGGCGGCGCGCGAATTGGCGCCGAAGCTGAAAGCCGATGGGTGGACCTTGCTGACGGTTCTCTCCACATTCGGCCCCGATGGCTTGGAGCAAAGGAAGGCCAGTGCCGGACAATATTTCCTCCGTTACTGATAGTTTACGACTCGGTTCGCGCGCGGTCGTGGGCGGGATCGTGGCCGTGGTCGCGATTCTCGCCGTGGCCGCGGTGCTGCTGTTCGCGAATCTGCCGAACGCGGATGCGTTCAACGCGCGGGTCGAGCAGATCTTCGTGCAGAACGACAATCTGACCTCACAAGCCGAGATCAAGCTGCTGGAGGTGCTGGCACAGTCGGGCACCGCGTTCTCGGATGTGCTGGCGAATTACCGGGTGATCATCTTCATTCTGCTGATCTTCGCCGCCGCGCTTCTGATCGCGACGATCGTCTTCCTTCTGCTGCTGATCGCGCTGAACAAGCGGATGACCGAGATTCGCCGCGCCGGGATCGAAGTGCAGTCCTTACGCATCCTGCGGGGCGAAAACGCGGTGATGCTCAACGATATGGGCTTCACCCTGACCCCGGCGGCGATCGAGACGCTGTCGGTGCTGGCCGAGGCGCGGATGGACGACGACATCCTCACCGGCGTGCAGATCGAGGCGATGATCTCGGGCCGGGACGAGGCCGATTGCGACGAGGCGGCGGGCGCCACGCGGATCAAACGCCTGCGCGACAGTCTCGGAAATCAGCTCGTCAGCGAGCTTCTCGTGCGCAACATTTCCCGCAAAGGCTATGCACTTAGCGTGGCCAAGGATGCGATCCGAGTCGACTGATCCGGTTGCGCCACTGTCACATGCGCCCTATATCGCAGGGTCTGTTGACCCGAGGGAGAGCCATGTCCGACACGCCCTTCTACCTGATCGACGAGGCGCGCCTGCGCGAGAACATGCGCAAGATCGAGCGTCTGCGCGAGCGGTCCGGCGCGAAAGCCCTGCTGGCGCTGAAATGTTTCGCGACCTGGTCGGCCTTCGACATCATGAAGCCCTACATGGATGGCACGACCTCCAGCTCGCTGTTCGAGCTGCATCTGGGTCGTGAGAAATTCGGCAAGGAAACCCATGCCTATTCGGTCGCCTGGGCCGATCACGAGATCGACGAGGCTATCGGCTATGCCGACAAGATCATCTTCAACTCGCTGAGCCAGCTGGATCGCTTTGGCGACAAGGCCGCGCATATCGAACGTGGCCTGCGCCTGAACCCGCGGTTTTCGACCTCCGGTTTCGATCTGGCCGATCCGGCGCGGCCGTTCTCGCGTCTGGGCGAATGGGATGCCGAGCGGCTGGAAGCGGCGATGGACCGCATCTCGGGCGTGATGATCCACTACAATTGCGAGAACGCGGATTTCGCGCTGTTCGATCATCAGCTTTCCCGGATCGAGGCGGAGTTCGGCGATATCCTGAAGCGTCTGAAATGGGTGAGCCTCGGCGGCGGCATCCATTTCACCGGCGACGATTACCCGCTGGACGCGCTCGCCGACCGACTGAAGAAGTTCTCCGAGGATTTCGACGTGCAGGTCTATCTCGAGCCCGGCGAGGCGTCGATCACGCAGACCGCCTCGCTCGAGGTGACGGTGCTCGACATTCTCGATAACGGCAAGAAGATCGCCATCGTCGACAGCAGCATCGAGGCGCATATGCTCGATCTGCTCATCTATCGCGAGACCGCCAAGCTGCCGCAACACGGCGATTTTGAATACCAGATCGCGGGCAAGACCTGCCTCGCGGGCGACATCTTCGGCGAGGCGCGGTTCGACAAACCGCTCGAAATCGGCGACCGTATCTCGATTGCCGATGCCGCCGGTTACACGATGGTCAAGAAGAACTGGTTCAACGGCGTGGCGATGCCCGCCATCGCCATCCGCCGCGAAGATGGGAACATCGACCGGATTCGCGACTTCACCTATGAGGATTATCGCGCCTCATTGTCCTGAGGGCCCACAAGAGCCCCCTTCCCCTGTCCGCAGAAAAAGGAGACAGCCGAAGTGAAAAAGAACGTGCTCATCATCGGAGCGGGCGGCGTCGCCCAAGTCGTGGCGCATAAATGCGCGCAGAATAACGACATCCTTGGCGATCTGCATATCGCCTCGCGCACCAAATCGAAATGCGATGCCATCATCGACAGCGTGCGTGAAAAGGGCGCGATGAAGGTGGACGGCACGTTCGAGGCGCATGAGGTGGATGCGACCGATTCCGAGGCGGTGGCCGCGCTGATCCGCGAGACCGGATCCGAGATCGTGATCAACGTGGGCACCGCCTTCGTGAACATGCACGTGCTCGACGGCTGCATCGCGACGGGCGCCGCCTATATCGACACCGCGATCCATGAAGAGCCCGACAAGATCTGCGAAACCCCGCCGTGGTATGCCAATTACGAGTGGAAGAAGCGCGACCTGTGCACCGAGCATGGCGTGACCGCGATCCTCGGCGCGGGCTTCGATCCGGGCGTGGTGAATGCCTATGCGCGTTTCGCGATCGACCAGATGGACGAGGTGAAGTCGATCGACATCGTCGACATCAACGCAGGCTCGCACGGCAAGTATTTCGCGACCAATTTCGATCCCGAGATCAACTTCCGCGAATTCACCGGCGTCGTCTATTACTGGGAAGACCAGCAGTGGAAAGAGACGAGCATGTTCGCCTCGGGCCACAAATGGGATCTGCCCGTCGTCGGCCCGTCCCAGGCCTATCAGTCGGGCCATGACGAGGTGCATTCGCTGGCGACCAACTATCCGCAGGCCGATGTGCGCTTCTGGATGGGCTTCGGCGATCACTATATCAACGTCTTTACCGTGCTGAAGAACCTCGGCCTGCTGTCCGAACAGCCGGTGAAAACCGCGGAAGGTCTGGAAGTAGTGCCGCTGAAAGTGGTGAAGGCCGTGCTGCCCGACCCGTCGAGCCTCGCGCCCGATTACACCGGCAAGACCTGCATCGGCGATCTGGTGAAAGGCACCAAGGACGGCAAGGACGTGGAATATTTCGTCTATAACGTCGCCGATCACAAAGAGGCCTATGAGGAAGTCGGCTCGCAGGGCATCTCCTACACGGCGGGCGTGCCGCCGGTCGCCGCCGCGATCCTGATCGCGCAGGGCGACTGGGATGCGAAGACGATGAAAAACGTCGAAGAGATGGACCCCAAGCCCTTCTTCACCCAGCTCGACCGGATCGGTCTGCCCACCCGCGTGATGGTCGGCGGGCTCAAGGGCGAGGACAAGGGCTGGACCGAGCTTTAAGCGGTCGCACCAGAAACACGAAAGGCCCGCATCGCGCGGGCCTTTTTCATGTCTGATTGGCGATCCCGGCAGGATTCGAACCTGCAACCTGCCCCTTAGGAGGGGGCTGCTCTATCCAGTTGAGCCACGGGACCGCGCTGCGCCTTTGATGCCGCCAAAGAGCTTGTGGCGCAAGTCCATCGCTGCGCTGCAACAGAAAACCGCGCGCATATTCCTATGCCTGCGGGTCGTGCAGAAATTTCAGGATTTCGGGGGAAAGAAAGAAAAGGGAGCGCAAATTGGCCCACTGCGCCCCCTTTCGCATCCCTCGCCGTGACGAATCCGACACTGGCGCGGGTCGTTCCAGGTATCGGGCGGTGATTATCCGACCCTACAACCGTTAACGCTAACATACTTGGCATCATTCGCTTGCGCAAGGGAAATGTTTGGCGCTAACAAGAGGAGAACCTTGAGGAACCGCCCTTGTCTCGCCCTATCGAAACCCGCCGTCCTTTGACCCTGCGCGATGTCTCCGAAGCCTCTGGCGTCTCGGAGATGACCGTCAGTCGCGTGCTGCGCAATCGCGGCGATGTCTCTGATGCGACACGGGAAAAAGTCCTGCAGGCCGCGAAAGCGCTTGGCTATGTGCCCAACAAGATCGCGGGCGCGCTGGCCTCTCAGCGGGTGAACCTCGTGGCCGTGATCATCCCTTCGCTGTCGAACCTCGTCTTCCCGAAAGTGCTGTCGAGCGTGTCCGACGAGCTCGAGGATACCGGGCTGCAGCCGGTCGTCGGGGTGACGAATTACTCGCCCGAGAAGGAAGAGCAGGTTCTGTATGAGATGCTCTCGTGGCGCCCTTCGGGGGTGATCATCGCGGGGGTCGAGCACACGCCCGCCTCGCGCGCCATGCTGCAGAATGCGGGCATTCCGGTGGTCGAGATCATGGATGTCGATGGCGAGGGGATCGACTCGGTCGTGGGTATTTCGCATCGCCGCGCCGGGCTGCATATGGCCGAGGCGATCATCGCCGCGGGCTATCGCAAGATCGGGTTCCTCGGCACGAAAATGCCCGAGGATCATCGGGCGCGCAAACGGCTCGAAGGGTTCAAGGAAGGTCTCGCCAAGGCAGGGATCGAATTGGCCGACACCGAGTTCTACGCGGGTGGATCGGCGCTCGCGAAAGGGCGCGAGATGACGGAGACGATGCTCAAGCGCTCGCCCGATCTCGATTTCCTTTATTATTCCAACGACATGATCGGCGCGGGCGGTCTGCTCTGGTGCCTCGACAACGGCATCGACGTGCCGAACAAGATGGGTCTGGCCGGGTTCAACGGGCTGGAACTGCTCGACGGGTTGTCGGTGCGACTCGCCACGATGAATGCCTGCCGGGCTGAAATCGGCCGCAAGGCGGCGCAGATCATTTCGGGGCGCTCGCAAAGCGGGATGATCGGCGGCGAAGTGATCGAGCTGGAGCCGACCCTCGATCCGGGCGACACGATCCGTAAACGTTGATCGCAAGGCGGCGGCGCAAGCACTGCCTGCCTTTTAGCGCCGCGCACCCCAGCTGAGCGACGCGTATTGGCGCGTATAAAACTCGCCCAGAAGGCCGATCATCAGGATCGCGAGCCCTACATAGAGCGGGTATTCCCAGTTCGAGAAATGCGGATTGTAGTTGATGAAGGTGTAGCCCCGCGCCTGATCGATCGTGTGAAACAGCGGGTTCCAGTTGAACAGGATCAACATCTTGTGCGGCAGATTGTTGGCGAGGAACATCTTGCCCGAGGCGATCATGTTGGCGCGGGTATAGACCTGCTGGATTACGCTCACCACTTCGGGCGCCCAGGGCTTCGCCGCGAGCAGCACGACCCCGACCGCGAGCCCCGTGAACCAAGCCAGCAGCACCATCGCGAACGCGCCGACCCAGTCGTAAATCTCGATCGGTTTGAAGGCCGCGTGGTAGATGTAGAGCACCGTCACCATCGACAGCACCTGAATATAGAGCGCGCTGAGCGCCGCCGACGCGATCGATATCGCCGTGGTCATCGGCGCGTGTTTCATCATCGCCGATGTGGGCCCTTCCGACCCGAAGACCGCGCCGAGGGTCTTGGTGTGGGTCATGTACAGGAAGATGCCCGTCATGATGTAGAGCAGGAAATCGCCCCGCACCGAGCTCGACCGCATCCCGAGCACGCTGAACATGATGTAGAAAGAGATGACCAACAGCATCGTCTGAAACATGTTCAGCAACAGACCGATCAACGCATTCCCGTGGTTCTTGCGCAGATTGCGCACGGTGGCGTGATAAATCAGCTCCAGCAGGCTGAAGGTCGTGCCGAGCTTGGTCGTTTTCGTCTCTGGTCTGAACATGTCCCTGCCGATTCGGGCATCGTTGCGGCCCAAGCTAGGTCGGATTGCTTGCTCAACCCTTATCGCCGCATCATAAGGGGGGAGTTGGAGCATAGCAATTGGGCCTTAACAAGGCCGGGAGAGGCGTGACGATGGATTTCGAACATCTGATGCGAGTGATGCGGCGGCTGGCGCTCGAAGCAGGCGACAAGATCATGGAGATCTACGACTCGCCCGATTTCGAGGTGAAGTCGAAGTCGGATAACTCGCCGGTGACCGAGGCCGACGAGGCCGCCGACGCGCTGATTTCCGCGGGGCTGCGCGCCGAATTCCCCGATATGCCGCTCGTCACCGAAGAGCAGGCCGCGAGCCATTCGCAGGAGGTGTCGACCTTTCTGATCGTCGATCCGCTCGATGGCACGAAGGAATTCGTCAAGCGCCGCGGCGATTTCACTGTGAACATCGCCTATGTCGAGAACGGCAAGCCCGTGCGCGGCGTGGTCTACGCCCCCGCCAAGGGACGTCTGTTCTACACGCTGGCCGAGGGCCGCGCGGTCGAAGAGGATGGCCCCTTCGACAAGGAACGCCCCGGCAAGCAGCATCCGATCACCGTCTCGATGCCCGACAATCGCGGTCTGATGGTCGTAGCGTCGAAATCGCACCGCGATCAGGCGACCGACGATTACATCGGCAAATATGCGGTGAAGGACATGGCTTCGGCCGGGTCGTCGCTGAAGTTCTGCCTCGTCGCGACCGGCGAGGCCGATCTCTATCCGCGCCTCGGGCGCACGATGGAATGGGACACGGCAGCCGGTGACGCGGTTCTGCGCGGCGCGGGCGGCGAAATGATCCGCTTCGACGATCACGCACCCTTCACTTATGGCAAGCCGGGCTTCGAGAACCCGTTCTTCATCGCCTATGCCCCCGGCGTTCTCTTGGTGAAGTAATGTCGGTTCTGATCGTTATCCCGGCGCGCTACGCGTCGAGCCGTTATCCCGGCAAGCCGCTGGTCGAACTGACCGGCGCCACGGGCGAGAAAAAGACCCTGATCCAGCGCAGCTGGGAGGCCGCGACGCAGGTCGGCGGCGTCGACCGGGTCGTGGTAGCGACCGATGACGATCGTATCCGCGAGGCCTGCGAAGCCTTCGGCGCCGAGGTGGTGATGACCTCCGAGAGCTGCCGCAACGGGACCGAGCGCTGCGCGGAAGCGGCGGCGACCCTTGGCGGCGATTTCGACATCGTCGTGAACTTGCAGGGCGACGCACCGCTGACCCCCGCTTGGTTCATCGAAGACCTAGTGGCGGGCCTGCGCGCCAATGACTGGGCCGAGCTGGCCACCCCGGTGCTGCGCTGCGAAGGCGCGACGCTCAACAGCCTGCTGGAAGATCGCCAGAACGGGCGCGTCGGCGGCACGACGGCAGTGTTCGGCGCCGGCAATCGCGGGCTCTATTTCTCGAAAGAGGTTATTCCCTTCACCTCCGAGACTTACGCGGACGAAGCCCCCACGCCGGTGTTCCACCATGTGGGCGTCTATGCCTACCGGCCGGACACGCTGGCAGCCTATGCGGGCTGGCCGATCGGGCCTCTGGAAACCCTCGAAGGTCTGGAGCAGCTGCGCTTTCTGGAGAACGGTCGCGCAGTGCTCTGCGCAGAGGTCGAGTCGCGCGGACGGCAGTTCTGGGAACTCAACAATCCGTCAGATGTGGCCCGGATCGAATCCATGATGCTGCAGATGCAGCTTCCCTGAACGCACGCAATTTATCGCCTATCGCACTAAAAATGCGGTTTTTCACGGCATTGCACGAAACAATTTTCGCATTTGCAGCATTTCTTCCCACGGGAGTGCTCAACGCCAGAACCGGTCCCTTGTTGGATCACGGCTTTGGGGACACAATAAACCAACTTCTGACGATTTAATCGTAGCAACCCTATAGGTGACGAATGAAAAGCAAGGTGACGAAGGCGATCTTCCCGGTGGCCGGCCTCGGAACCCGCTTCCTCCCCGCGACGAAGTCGATCCCGAAAGAGATCCTCACGTTGGTGGACCGCCCGCTTATCCAATACGCCATCGACGAGGCGCGTGCGGCCGGTATCGAGGAATTCATCTTCGTCACCTCGCGCGGCAAATCGGCGCTCGAGGATTATTTCGACAACGCCCCCGAACTGGAAAGCGCATTGGCGCAAAAGGGCAAGACCGAAATCCTCGACGAGCTGCAGCAGACCAATATGGACAGCGGCGCGATTGCCTATGTCCGCCAGAACCAGCCGCTGGGTCTGGGCCACGCGGTCTGGTGTGCGCGTCGTCTCGTGCATGACGAAGCCTTCGCCGTGATCCTGACCGACGACGTCATCGCCGCCGACAAGCCCTGTCTGCAGCAGATGATGGAAGCCTATAACGAGACCGGCGGGAACTATGTCGCGGCGATGGAAGTGCCCGCCGACAAGACCGCGTCCTACGGGGTTCTGGATGTCGCCCCGGGCGACGGTCCGCGCCTGCAGGTCAACGGCATGGTCGAAAAGCCCAAGCCCGAGGATGCCCCCTCGAACCTCGCGGTGATCGGTCGCTACATCCTCACCCCGCGCATCATGTGGAACCTCGATGCGCGCAAGGCGGGTGCTGGCGGTGAAATCCAGCTGACCGACGCGATCGCGCAGGAAATCCATGGCGGCAACTCGGTCTATGGCTATCGCTTCGACGGGCAGCGCTACGATTGCGGCTCGAAGGCGGGCTTCCTGCAGGCGACGGTGGCTTTCGGCCTCCAGCGCCCGGATCTGAAGGATGAGTTCGGCGAATATCTCTCCGATCTTTCCGCGATGCGGCAGGCGGCTGAGTAAGCGATGCAGCAACATGTGTTGGTAACGGGTGGTGCGGGCTATATCGGCTCGCACGCCTGCAAAGCGCTGGCCGCGGCGGGCTATGTCCCGGTCTGCTTCGACAATTTCTCCACCGGCTGGAAAGAGGCGGTGAAGTTCGGCCCCGCCGAGGAGGGCGATCTTGCCGATCGTTCCCGCCTCGACGAGGTCTTCGCGAAATATCAGCCGATCGCGGTGATGCATTTCGCGGCGCTGAGCCTTGTCGGCGAGTCGATGCAGAACCCGTCGAAATACTGGCGCACCAACGTGAATTGCGCGCTGAATTTGATTGAAGCGGCCGTCGATGCGGGCTGCCGCAACTTCGTCTTCTCCTCGACCTGCGCGACCTATGGCGATCAGGACGGGGTGGTGCTGAACGAAGACACCGAACAGCGCCCGATCAATGCCTATGGCGGCTCGAAACGGGCCATCGAAGACATGCTGCGCGATTTCGGCGCGAGCCACGGGCTGAACTCGGTGATCTTCCGCTATTTCAACGTGGCGGGCGCCGATCCCGACGCGGAGGTCGGCGAGCAGCACATCCCCGAGACGCATCTGATTCCGCTGATGCTGGATGCCATCGCGGGCAAACGTCCGGCGCTCACCGTGTTCGGCTCGGATTACGCGACGCGCGACGGCACATGCATTCGCGATTACGTCCATGTCTCCGATCTGGTCGATGCGCATGTTCTGGGTCTGAAATGGCTCGAGGACGGTAAACCCTCGCGGGTGTTCTGCCTTGGCTCGGGCAACGGGTTCTCGGTGCGCGAAGTGATCGACGCCTCGCGCGCGGTGACCAATCAAGACGTCCCGATTGTCGAAGGCGACCGTCGTCCCGGCGATGCGGCGGCGCTGGTGTCGGGCTCGAAACGGGCGACCGAGGAGCTTGGCTGGCAGCCGAAGCGGTCGGACCTGTCCACCATGATTTCCGATGCATGGCGTTGGCATCAGGCGGCAGAGTATGAATACTGACCCCGAGGTAGGGTCAGGAGAATGAATGCCATCGCGCCATGAGCTTTGGGAGAGCTACAGGTTGCGCCTCAAGCGCAAGCATTTCCTGTGGCGCGCCCTGCGCAAACGGCACCAGCTCGACCCCGTCACCAACCGCACGGGCAAGATAAAGCCCGGCGCGATCCTCGCCTTCGCGGTGATGCGCAACGAGGCGCGGCGGCTTCCCTTCTTTCTCAAGCATTACCGCAAGCTCGGCGTGGATCACTTCCTGATCGTCGACAATGGCAGCACGGATGACACCGCCGCGCTCTTGGCCGAGGCGCGCGACGTGTCGCTGTGGCAGACGTCGGGCAGCTACCGGGCCTCGCGCTTCGGGCTCGATTGGGTGACATGGCTGATGCTGCGCTACGGGCACGATCACTGGTGCCTGACCGTCGATGCGGATGAGCTGCTGATCTACCCTTATCACGACAGCCGCCCCCTGCCCGCGCTGACCGACTGGCTCGACCGGTCGGAGCAATGCAGTTTCCCGGCCATGATGCTCGACCTCTACCCGAAAGGGCCGCTGGGCGCGCAGCGCTACGAGGCGGGGCAGGATCCGCGCAAGATCCTGAGCTGGTTCGATGCCGGGAACTACATGATCACCCAGCAGGCACAGACCGATGCGTTGTGGATCCAAGGCGGGGCACGGGCGCGGGCGTTTTTCCCCGACAGCCCGCGCCAATCGCCGACCCTGTCGAAGATCCCGCTGGTGCGCTGGCACAGGCGATGGGCCTATCTGAACTCGACCCATGCGCTGCTGCCGCGCCACCTGAACCAGACCTACGACACACAGGGCGGCGAGGCGATTTCGGGGCTACTGCTGCACACGAAGTTTCTCGACGAGATCGTGGACAAGTCGAAGGAGGAGAAATCGCGTGGCGAGCATTTCGGCCAGCCCGCGGAATTCGACCAGTATTACGACGCGCTGGCCGCCGATCCGGAGCTCTGGACGCCGCATTCGACGCGGCTAGGCGACTGGCGGCAATTGGAGGCGCAGGGGCTGATGTCGCGCGGCGGCTGGATGTGAACTTGTTGACTTGGAGGCAACATTGCTGACGCAAGCGTTAGGCGTGGCCTTCTCAGCTGCGCGCAAACCGGGTAAGTATCGGAAGATATTGATAAGCCGTTGAAAACTTGCCGATTTGAACAGGGCGACCTTTAACGATTTGAGAACTACGCTGCGAGTAGCAAGGGACCAGTGCGGCACGAAATGACCGCGACGTCGGAGAGGGACGGGTATTGGGACTGAGAGAGATCGCCAGGCTGCGCCGTAAACGCAGAATTCGGCAGATTCGGGCTTTCCGCAAAAGCCGCGAACTCTCTCTCTATTCCGACCACACCGGCGACATCCGCCCCGAGGATATCCTCGTCTTCGTCACCGCCCGCAACGAACGCATCCGCCTGCCCTATTTCCTGCGCTACTACCGCGAAATGGGCGTCGGGCACTTCCTGTTTGTCGACAACGGCAGCGACGATGGCAGCGCCGAGTATCTCGCCCAGCAGGAGGATTGCTCGGTCTGGCACACGGACGCCTCCTACAAGGCGTCGAATTTCGGCATCGACTGGATGAACTGGCTGCTGCGCAAATACGGCACCGGGCATTGGACGCTGACGCTCGATCCGGACGAGTTCTTCGTCTACCCGTTCTGCGACACGCGGCCCATTCAGGCGCTGACCGACTGGCTCGATACTTATGGCATCCGGTCTTTTCCGGCGATGCTGCTCGATATGTATCCGAAAGGGCCGATCGACGCGCAGCCCTATCGCGAGGGGCAGAACCCGTTCGATCTGGCCTGCTGGTTCGATGCGGGCAATTACATGATCTCGCCGAATCCCGAGACCAACAATCTGTGGATTCAAGGCGGGCCCCGGGCGCGCATCTTCTTTCCCGACGCGCCCAAGAAGGCCCCCTCGCTCAACAAGATCCCGCTCGTCAAATGGGAGCGTGGGAACGTCTATATCTCCTCGACCCATGCGCTGCTGCCGCGTGGTCTGAACCAAGTATACGACACGATTGGCGGCGAGATGGTCTCGGGCTGCCTGCTGCATGCGAAGTTCCTCTCGCCGCTGACCGACAAGGTCGATGAAGAGCTGGAGCGCAAACAGCATTACGCGGGATCGCGCGAATATCACGCCTATGCCCGCACGATCTCAAAAGAGCCCGTTTTGTGGTGCAAATGGTCTGAGAAATATATCAACTGGCGCCAGCTCGAGATCCTCGGGCTGATGTCGAAGGGCAATTGGGCGTGAGGAAACGAGGCGCGTGACAGTCGGATTCATCATGATGTGCCACACCGCGCTCGACCGGGCCGCGCAGGTCGCGCGGTTCTGGTCGGAGGGCGGATCGCCCGTGGTGATCCATGTCGATGCCCGCGTGACCTCGCACGACTATAACGGCTTCAAGAAGATGCTCGCCGATCTGGAGAATGTCTCCTTCTCACGGCGCTACAAATGCGACTGGGGCACCTGGTCGCTGGTCGCCGCCAGCCAAGCCGCGGCCGAGCAGATGCTGGCGCTGCATGACGACGTGCGCCACGTCTATCTGGCGTCGGGCTCCTGCCTGCCGCTGCGCCCGCTGCACGAGCTGACCGACTATCTCGACGCGCGGCCCTATACCGATTTCATCGAGAGCGTGACCACCACGGAAGTCGGCTGGACCGTGGGCGGGATCGACATCGAACGCTTCACGCTGCGCTTCCCGTTTTCGTGGAAAAAGCAGCGGCGCATGTTCGACCGCTATGTCGAGTTTCAGCGCCGCGTCGGCTTCAAACGGCGCATCCCCGACGGGCTGGTGCCGCATCTGGGCAGCCAATGGTGGTGCCTGACGCGCCAGACGCTGTCGGCCATTCTGGAAGACCCCGATCGCGCGCTTTACGACCGCTATTTCAAGCGCGTCTGGATTCCGGATGAGAGCTATTTCCAGACCCTCGCAAGGCTCTATTCCACCTCGATCGAGAGCCGGTCGCTGACGCTGACCAAGTTCGATTTTCAGGGCAAGCCGCATATCTTCTACGACGATCACCTGCAGCTCCTGCGGCGGTCGGATTGCTTCGTGGCGCGGAAAATCTGGCCCAAGGCGGACAAGCTTTACCGGACCTTCCTCGACAAAAGCCCCGGGCGGTCCGTCATGGCGGAGCCGAACCCGGCCAAGATCGACCGGCTGTTTTCCAAGTCGATCGAGCGGCGCACGCGCGGGCGGCCGGGCCTCTACATGCAAAGCCGGTTTCCCAAGAAGGACCACGAGAACGGCAAGACTTCGGCACCCTATTCGATCTTCCACGGCTTTTCGGATCTCTTCGAGAATTTCGACGGCTGGCTCGCGAAATATGTGGGCGCGCGGGTGCATGGCCATCTCTACGCCCCCGAGCGCGCCGAATTCGCCGGCAACGAGCGGATGTTCAACGGCTGCCTGACCGACGACGCGGCGCTGCGCGACTACAACCCGCGGGCTTTTCTCACGAACCTGATCTGGAACTCGCGCGGGGAGCGGCAATGCTACATGTTCTCGCCGCGCGACAATCAGGCGAATAACTGGTTCACCGCGACCGATCCGAATGCGCAAATCTCGGTCATCACCGGGGCCTGGGCGCTGCCTCTGTCGCGCAAGAACGAGAATTTCGCGACGATCCGGCGCGAGGCCGCGATGTTGCAGAAACGCGAGCTGGAGCATCTGGAGATCCTGCGCTCGATGTATGTGAAGGCGCGCGTGCGAATCTGGACCGTCGCGGATTTCATCGAGAACCCGATGGAGCCCCTGCAGACCATCATCGACGAGATCAGCCCCCGCGCGACCCGTCGCCTGACCGAAGCGCCGCAGATGGTCGATCTGTCGGGGTTCAACCAATTCCTGCAAAATCTAAAGAACCAGGGGATGCAGCCGCTCGTGATGGGGGATTTCCCGCTCGAGCAAAGCGGGCAGCGCGATGCCGCCAGCCGCCGCGGCCGCCCCTATCTGGTGAAATAAGACATGCCCAAATTTGACAGTTTCGTCGTCTTCGCCGAGATGCGCACCGGCTCCAATCTGCTGGAAGCTGCGCTGAACGATCTCGACGGCGTGACCTGCCACGGCGAGGCGTTCAATCCGGCGCTGATCGGCTATCCCAACCGCAAGGAGCTGGTTGGCGTCACCAAGGCGCAGCGCGATGACGACCCGCTGACGCTATGGGCCGCGATCAAATCGCAGGACGGGCTGAACGGCTGCCGCTATTTCCACGATCACGACCCGCGGATGCTCGCCGTCTTCGTGAACGATCCGAAATGCGCGAAGATCGTGCTGACCCGCAATCCGATCGAGAGCTATGTCAGCCTGATGATCGCGCGCGCCACGGGCCAGTGGAAGCTGGGCGATGCGAAGCACCGCAAGGCCACGAAGGCGCGCTTCGACGCCGAGGAGTTCGAGGCGCATCTGGAAGGGCTGCAGGATTTTCAGGTGACTTTGCTAAACGCGCTGCAGCGCTCGGGGCAGACGGCCTTCTATATCGATTACGAGGATGCGCAGTCGGTCGAGGTGCTCAACGGTCTCGCGAATTGGTTGGGCGTCGCGGGGCGACTCGACAAGCTGCCCGAGACCCTGAAGGTGCAGAACCCCGAGCCGCTCGAGGCGAAGGTCGCGAATTTCCCGGGGATGGAAGTATCGCTGGCGCGGCTCGACCGGTTCAACCTGTCGAAGACCCCGAATTTCGAGCCCCGGCGCGGTCCCGGCGTGCCCGGTTTCATCGCGAGCGAGGCGGGGTTGCTTTATATGCCGCTCCGGCCCGCGATGGATGCGCCGATCCGCGACTGGCTGGCGGAGACCGGCGAACTGGTCGAAGGGTTCAGCCAGAAGACCCTGCGTCAGTGGAAACGTCGCCATCCCGGCCATCGCAGCTTCACCGTGCTGCGCCACCCGCTGATGCGCGCGCATCTCGCGTTCAACGTGGTGCTCAACTGGGACAATATGGACGAGACCCGCGCCGTCCTGCGTCAAAGTTACAAGTTGCCGATCCCGAAGGAGGGGCAGAGCATCGCGCAAGGCGACTATGCCGAGGCGCTGATCGCTTTCCTGGGCTGGCTCAAATCCAATCTCGCGAACCAGACGAGCCTGCCGGTGAATACGCTCTGGGCAACGCAATCGGCGGCGCTTCAGGGGATCGGCCAGTTCGCCCTGCCCGACCTTCTGGTGCGCGAGGAGCGGATCGCGGAGGATTTCGCCTATCTCGCCAACATGGCCGGGGTGGAGGCTCCTGCCTTCGCGCCGGGCGAGACCGACACCGCGCCGATCAAGCTCACCGATATCTGGACGCCTGACCTCGAGGCGGCCGCGCGCGAGACCTATACGCGCGACATGATGCAGTTCGGCTTCGGCAACTGGCGCGACTGAGCCTGCGCCACGAAAAAAGCGCGCCGGGCGGACCGACGCGCTTTTTCGAATTTCATTCGAGACCGGTTCAGGCCGCCTGACGGCTCTGCGCCTCGGTCAGCACCGCGTGCAGCGTCGACGGATCGGTATTCGCCCGCAGCTTCTCGCAGGTTTCCGGATCGCGCATCGTGCGCGACACGAGGGCCAGCGCCTTAAGATGCTCGACCCCGGAATCCTTCGGCGCGAAGAGCGCGAAGACCAGATCGACCGGCAGCCGGTCCACCGCATCGAAATCGAGCGGCTTTTCCAGACGCAGGAAGACACCCACGACTTCGCTCAGCCCGTCGAGCCGCGCATGCGGAAGCGCAACGCCGTGGCCGACACCGGTCGGCCCGAGGCTTTCACGCTCCTGCAGCGCATCGACAGTCTCTGCGGCGTCGATCTTGTAGCACGCCGCCGCGATGTCACCGAGATCCTGAAACAGGCGTTTCTTGCTCGTGACATTCGACAGCACTTTGACCGCGCCAGGCACGAGAAGTTTAGATAGGTCCATGAACTCGTCTACTCCGCGCCCGTTCCGGGCCGCTCATTTGCTGTTGCGCGGGTCGATCCAGCCGACATTGCCGTCTTCACGCCGATGAACGACGTTGACCCCGCCATGTTTCTCGTTGCGGAAGACGAGTAGCGACGCATCAGACAGCTCCATCTGCATGACCGCTTCACCGACCGAGAGAGTGGGAACCTTGGTTTCCATCTCGGCTACGATCATCGGAGCGCCTTCGTGCGTCTCGCCGGTATCGTCATCCTCTTCCGAGGCGAGCACATATAGACCTGCAGCTTCGAATTCAACTGGTTCAGCACGGTCGCGGTGATGATCTTTCAATCTGCGCTTGTGACGCCGCAGTTGCTTGTCCATCTTTTCGCGCGCCGCATCGAAGGCCGCATAGATTTCCGTGGCATGACCCTTGGCCGAAGCGGTGAGCCCGGTCGACAGGTGCACCGTCGCCTCGCAAATAAACTCATGCGCATCGCGCGAGAAGGTGATCTGCGCATCGGTGGGACGCTGCATGTATTTCTCGGCGACCTCGCCCAACTCCGACTTGACGTGAGATTGCAGGGCCTCTCCGACATCGATTTGTTTGCCGGTGATTTGGTAACGCATGGATTTCCTCCTTCACGCATTGGGCCAGTGACCCCAGCCTTTGGGCTGAGGTGTTTCGGGCCGGTTAATCTCTTGAAAAGTCGCGTTGAGTCTGAATTCGCCCGGGCCCTCTTTCGGGGACCTTCCGCGCGCCGGACCCCTCTCGGGGGCCGCAAGCGCGCCCGGGGAGTGGGGGCGAACATTACGCATCTCTTATGTATTTGGGGATGGATCGTGGGGGGTGTCAACGGGTCTCCCTCGCTGCAGTGCAAAACTGCCGGTAGGCGGAGGCACCCGGCAGTGATCCGCGGATCACGATCAGAGGATGCGGAAGTGCTGGCCGAGATAGACGCGGCGCACGTTTTCGTCCTGCACAACCTCTTCCGCAGTGCCCGACATCAGCACCGTCCCGTCGTGCAGAATATAGGCCCGATCCACGATCTCGAGCGTTTCGCGCACATTGTGATCGGTGATCAAAACCCCGATACCCCGATCTTTCAGCTGTGCGACGAGCGCGCGAATCTCCGACACGGCGATCGGATCGACGCCAGCGAAGGGTTCGTCCAGCAACAGATATTTCGGATCGGCGGCCAGACAGCGTGCGATTTCGCAGCGCCGGCGTTCGCCCCCCGACAGCGCCAGCGCAGGCGCCTGACGCAGATGGCCGATCGAGAAATCGCCCAGAAGTTCTTCCAGCCGCTCGCGGCGGGTATGGGGATCGGATTCCGCCACCTCCAGCACCGCCATAATGTTCTCTTCGACCGAAAGCCCGCGGAAAATCGAGGCTTCCTGCGGCAGATAGCCGATCCCAAGCCGCGCGCGGCGATACATCGGCAAGCCCGTCACATCGCGCCCGTCGATCAGAACCTCGCCCGCATCGGGGCGGATCAGACCGGCGATATTGTAAAAACAGGTGGTTTTCCCCGAACCGTTCGGTCCGAGAAGCGCGACGACCTCACCACGCGACAGGTCGAGCGAGACGTCGCGAATCACGGGGCGGCGCTTGTAGCTCTTGCGCAGACCCCGGACCTGCAAACCGCCTTGGCCCGCGACCGGGGCCAGCCCGGTGTCGCTTTTGACGGCGTCCTCGGTCATCACTTGCTCCCGGCGGGCTTCAGAAGCGTGCGCACACGCCCGTCCATCGTGCCGGCGCCGGTGCTCAGATCGACATTGAGCTTGTTGCCCGACATCACGTTGTCGCCTTGGGTCAGCAGCACGTTGCCGGTCATCACGACGGTGCCCGCCTTCACGTCGTAGACGGCTTCCTCGGCCTCTGCCGCCTCGGTGGGCGAAACCAGCGTGACGCCGCCCGTTGCGTGCAGCCGGGTGATCTCGGAGCGTTTGTCGCTGGCGTAGAACACCTCAAGCTCAGCGGCTTTCATGTGCATGTCGCCCTGCGTGACCTCCACGTTGCCGGAGAACACTGCCTGGCCGCTTTCCTGATTGACGTTGAGCGAGTCGGCCGTGACTTCGACCGGGGCCGTCTTGTCGGCGCGCAGCCCGCCGAAATCGACGCTTTGCGCCATCACGAGAACCGGGAACGAAACCGCCATCGCACAGGCGGTGAAAAAACGCGCTCGAAACATCCACACCCTCATTGTTGCGGCTGATATACCAGCTTCACACCCTGTTTGAAAACAAGATCGTGACTGCTGCCATCCGCCGTCGGGACCATCTGCATATAGCCCGCATCGAGCGTTCCGAAAGGGGACGTCCCATGGATCGGGCCGGGCGAGGTCAGGATACTGCTATCGGCCTGCAACTCGACCTTGTCGGAGTTCACCCGGTAACCATCGGAGGTCTGCATCGCGACCTTGCCGGTCAGGTCGATCCGGTTCGAATTGGGCTGGAATAGACCCTCATTCGCGCTCAGATCGGTCACATGGCCATCGGGTGCGGTCAGCTTCGCCGCGACCTGATCGGCACTTGCACCCTGATCCTGCGAGGGCTGGGTGCGCGCCATTGCTGCGGTCACCGAGAGCGTCGCGCCGGTATCGGTCACGCCGGAATATTCGGGCCGGGTGACCGCATTTTCGCGCGCGAGTTTCTCGACATCGACCTTGGCATAGGGGATCGCGGCGCTCGGATCGATCCGGCGCGAGACGAGAAAGATCGTCGACAACAGCGCCAGCGCGAGCAGCGGCAGGACGATCTTCGCCCAGGTCACCAGTCGCGTATGGCTGTTGTCGTACATCATCAGACGATCCCGGCCCTCAGGCAGTCATGGATTTGCAGGAAGCCCACGGGCTTTTCGTCTTCGACCACGAAAAGCGCGGTGATCTTGCGCTCGTTCATCTGCGCCACGGCGGCCTCGGCCAGTTGTCCGGGCGCGATGGTGCGCGGATTGGCGGTCATCACCTCGGAGACCTTGTGCTCCAGCAGCCCCTGCATATGGCGCCGCAAATCGCCGTCGGTGACGATCCCGGTCAGACGCCCGGCCTCATCGGTGACGCCGACCACGCCAAAGCCCTTCTGGCTCATCATCAAGAGCGCATCGGGCATCGGCGTGTCTTCCGCCACCAGCGGCATATCGCGATGCATCAGATCCGAGACTTTCGACAGGCGCGCGCCCAGCTTGCCGCCCGGATGGAAGGTGCGGAAATGCTCGGCGGTGAATTCGCGATGCTCCATCAGCGCGACGGCCAGCGCATCGCCCAGCGCGAGCGTCATCGTCGTCGAGGTCGTGGGCACAACGCCCGTGCCGCAGGCTTCTTCGGCCTTGGGCAGCACCAGCGCCAGATCGGCCTGCCGCAGCAGGGTCGAGTCCGGGCGGCTCGCGACACCGATCAGCGGGATCTGAAAGCGCCGCGTATGGGCGATCAGGTCGGCCAGCTCCGGCGTCTCCCCGGAATTCGACAGAACCAGCGCCAGATCGTGCCGGGTGACCATGCCCAGATCGCCGTGGCTCGCCTCCGCCGGATGCACGAAATGCGCGGGCGTCCCGGTGGAGGCCAGCGTCGCCGCGATCTTGCGCCCGATATGGCCCGATTTCCCCATGCCGGAGACGATCACGCGCCCCTCGGTCTTGAGTATCATCGCCACCGCGCGCGAGAACTCGCCATCGAGGCTCGCCGCCAAGGCTTCCAGCCCGGCGACCTCGATGCCGATCACGCGGCGGGCGACGTCGGAATAATCAGTGGTGGAAGATGTCATTGGGTTCATCCCAGCCCAGCAGGTCGAGCTTCGCACGCGTCGGCAGGAAATCGAAACAGGCCTGCGCCAGCCCGAGCCGGTTCTCGCGCTCGAGCCGCGCCACGAGTTCGGCCTTGATCTGGTGCAGGTAGAGCACGTCGGAGGCCGCATATTCCATCTGCGCGTCGGTCAGCTCCGCCGCACCCCAGTCCGAGCTTTGCTGCTGCTTGGAGATGTCGACGCCGACGAGCTCCTGAACCAGCACTTTCAGCCCGTGGCGATCGGTAAAGGTCCGCACCATCTTCGAGGCGATCTTGGTGCAGAAGACCGGCTTCGTCTCCACCCCGAACGCATTGTAGAGCGCGGCGACGTCGAAGCGCGCGAAGTGGAACAGCTTCTCCACCGACGGATCGGCCAGCATGCGGCACAGGTTCGGCGCTTCGGTCTGACCTTGGGCGATCTTCACCAGATGCGCGTCGCCATCGCCCGCCGAAAGCTGCACGAGGCAGAGCCGGTCGCGGCGGGGGTCGAGGCCCATCGTCTCGGAGTCGATGGCCACGACGGGACCGAGATCGAGCCCGTCGGGAAGGTCGTTTTGATGCAGGTGGATTGCCACGGCGTGTCCTTCTTTAACGTCTTGCCGGGCATATAAGCCTTTTGCCGCGTTCTTGCCAACGCGAGATGGCGAAACCCGGCCTAGTCGTCGTCTTTGTTCCCGGGTTTGGGCAATTCGGCGAAAAGTTCCGGATGCCGCGCGAAAAGCCGCACGAGGAAACGGTAACGCTTGCCGCGGAAGGCCGGGTTCTCGTGGATCATCCGCAGCAATTCGATCGCGGCGGGCGCCATACTCTCGTTCTGGCGGGGCGGCATCTCCAGATCGGCGAAACGCTCTGGCGGCAGACCTGCATATTCCAAAAGCGCCTGCCCGAGAAAACGACCTTCCGCACGGTCGTCTTCCATCTGCCGAACGGCCAAACGGTCCCCGAGAACGACGCGCATCCGTTCGATCACCCTCAAGGGTCCGGTCTCGAAGTCATGCTCCTTCAACCAGTCGGCGAAGCTTTGCGTCGTGCGCCGGCGCTTGAAATTCTGATTGTAGAAGCTCGTCTTCCAGCTTTCGGGATCGCGCAGATAGACGATGTAGCGCGGCGCGTAACCGTCCAGCGCAGCGTCGAGGGCGCGCAGCATGTCCTCGTAAGTCCCAGCGGTCGAAATGTCGCTCAGACGCGCGGGATTCAGCCCGAACAGGGTCTCATCCGAGATGATCAGCGTCTTGAACGTCATCGCATCGACATCGCGGCGCAGCTGCTTCAACCCGCGGTGAAACCGCCACATCCAGAACGCGCGCGCCATCGGCACGTGCATCGCCCGCATCGCGACCTTGCGCAGTTGCAGTGTCAGGTCACCTTTCGCGGCGATCGTGAGTTCTGGCTCCAGTCGCGCCGTATTAGCGTCGAGCAGGGATTGGATCGTCGTCGTTCCCGTTTTCGGAAACCCGAGATGGATGACGATATTCCGATCCGTGCCTGTCATGGCGTCACTGCCCCTTACGCAAAGTCGAAGCGCGGTCTAGCGAGCATTCCCCCATGAAACAAGGAAAACAGCAGTTCAGCTCTCGCGCGCGGGCGTGGCGCCGCTGGGTTCGTCGTCATCTCTCAGCGGCTTCCAGGTAATCACCCGATAGGCGTAGAGCAGGACGAGCACCACGATCACGCCGGTCGAGACCGGGTTCACCCAGCTTGCGACTTCGCTGTACTGCTTCCCGAGCAGATAGCCCGCGACGGTCAGCAATGCGGTCCAGAGCGCGCTGCCCAGCGTGGTGTAGGCGAGGAACGGGACGAACGGCATCCGCGCCATGCCCGCCGGCACCGATATCAGCGTGCGGACGCCGGGAAGCATCCGCCCGAAGAACACGCCCACCCAGCCGTGCTTGTCGAACCATTTCTTGGTCCGGGTAATGTCGCGCGGGGTGATGCCGATCCAGCGGCCATGGCGGGTCGACAGATGGCACAGGCGCTTGATCCCGATCTTGAGGCCGATCCAGTACCAAAGGAGCGCGCCCAGCACCGAACCGATGGTGCCCGCGACGATCAGCCCGATCAGCGAGAATTTCCCCTGCGCCGCCATATAGCCTGCGAGTGGCATGATCAGCTCGGACGGAATCGGCGGGAACACGTTCTCCAGCAACATCAGGCCCGCGATACCGAAATAGCCGAAGGACGCGATGACGCCGGTGATCCAGTTGAACATGTTTTCTCCTTTGGCGCCTCAAGCCGGAACGGCGCGCCATGGTCGGTTGAATTAGCTGAAGTTCCCGCGGTGATTCATTCGGCGGCCTCCTGCGGAGAGCCCGTCTGCTGATCCTGCCGGCGTTGTTGTTGCCGCTGTCGGAGCAGTTTCAGCTCTGCGCCCCGTGCTCGACGCTCGCCGTCCTCGCTGGTCAGGAAGGCACGCGCCTCCTGCTCCAGCATTTCCTCCAGCCGCGACGCCAATTCCCGACGCTTGCGGAAACTGCGCAGCTGCACCGTCGAAGAGGTCTGCGGCAAGAAGCGCTGATGCTCCCCGGCGTGATAGACATCGAAACAGAGCCGCCCGGCGGTCAGGATATTGTCGCGACTGCTTTCCGCGAGAACGGTGAAAACCACCGACTCCACCTCTTTTGCGTCGTCGGGCAAGCTCGAGAAGTCCAGCGCGACGTCCACAAGATCGGAGATGCGGCCGAGATCGCGATAATCCGCGGTTTTCAGCGGGCCCTTGATCGACTCGTTGGGGCCGGAATCCGCGAACGGAGCAAACCCGCCGGAATCGCTGGCGATCGAGTGATAGGTTTTCCCGTCGATCACGAGATCGGCCAGAAGGGCTTTCACGAAAATCGGCTCGGCACCCATATTGCCCAGCATCAGATGTCCGCGCTCATGGCCGCCCGCGACCCGGGTAAGCAGCAGTTTCGAGCGGCGCTCACGCCGAAAATTATGCAACAGAAGCTGCAAATAGATCAGCCAGACGAACGCGGTGACGATCTGCACCGCGATACTCACCACTTGATTATGATCGACCAGCCACTCCATTTTCATCCTTCTGCAACGGTCGCGTGTAAGCTTTCATCGGCAACGCGGCAGAAGGGGCTCCGGGTCCGAAAACCCGGAGAAAAGAGGGGTGCGGGCCCGTTTTCGCGTCGTCAGTCGGCCAGAACCAGAAGATCGCGGCTTGCGACGCTGACCTCGGCCTCGGTGCCGACCTTGGGCGGCGGATTGCCGGGGCGGTTGAACGTGTCGAGCGCGATAAGCTGCCCTTCCACTTCCATTCGCACCCGCAGGATCGAGCCGAGGAAATGCGTCTCGACGATCCGCCCCGTGAACACCGTGTCATTGCCCTCGCGGCGGCCCAGCGCCAGAACTTCGGGCCGCGCGGCCAGCGTGACCGGAGTCCCCTGACCTGCGGTCACGGGTTCGGACAGGATCACCTCGGTGTTGCCGACGCGTAGAGCGCCACGCGCCGGATCGGCCACCTCGGCTTCGAGCGCGTTCAGCGTGCCCACGAATTGCGCGACGAAACGGGTCTTCGGCTGGTTGTAGATCTCGAATGGCGCACCGATCTGCTCGGCCACCCCGCCATTCATCACCACCACCCGATCCGAGATCGACAGCGCCTCTTCCTGATCGTGGGTCACGAAGATCGTCGTGATGCCCAGACGGCGCTGAATGTCGCGGATTTCTTCGCGCAGCGAGACGCGGATCTTCGCATCAAGCGCGGAGAGCGGCTCGTCGAGCAGCAGCACGCGCGGCTGGATCGCGAGCGCGCGCGCCAGCGCCACGCGCTGCTGTTGCCCGCCTGACAGCTGGAACGGGTAGCGGTTGCCCAGATCGGGCAGGCCGATCAGCTCCAGCATCTCGGTCACACGGGCTTTGATCTCGGCGCGCGGACGTTTCGCCACGCGCAGCCCGAAGCCCACGTTCTGCGCGACGGTCAGGTTGGGAAACAGCGCGTAGGCCTGAAACACCATGCCGATATTGCGCTGGTTAGCGCCCAGATGCGTCACGTCCTGCCCACCGATGCGGATCGCACCGCCCGAAGGGCTCTCGAAGCCCGCCACCATCCGCAGCACGGTCGTCTTGCCGCAGCCCGACGGGCCAAGCAGCGAGATAAATTCACCCTCTTCGATGGAGAGGTTGAAATCCTTCACAACGCGGTTCGCGCCGAAGGATTTTTCCAGATGTTCGATCTCGAGAGAGGCCATGGGTTACCGCTTTGCGTTCGTATGTTTGGAAAACCGGGTGACGAGTTGGATCAGCCCCATGCAGATCCAGGTGATCGAGAAGGCGATCACCGCAAGCGCGGCGGGCTCGTAAGCCTTGTTCGCGCCGGTCAGTTGCATATAGGGGCCGAATGCCGGCCGGTTGAGGAGCGAGGCGAGGACGAACTCGCCGATGACGATGGCGAAGGTGATGAAGGCGCCCGAGAGCACCGCGACCAGCACGTTCGGCAGGATGACGCGGGCGAGGATCGTGCTCCACCCGGCGCCGAGGCTCTGCGCGGCTTCGGTCAGCGTCCCGACATCGATGGTGCGCAGTCCGGTATCGACCGCACGATACATGTAAGGCAGCGAGAGCGTGGCATAGCCCAGCATCAGCAGGAGGTTGGTGCCCGTCGTCGTGCCGGTCAGCGGCAGGATCGACGAGGTGTTATACAGCCGGATATAGCCGAAGACGATCACGATCGGCGGGATCACCAGCGGCAGAAGCGTGATGAACTCCACCACCGGGCGCCAATGCGGCAACTTCAGACGCACCCAATAGGCGGTCGGCACCACGATCAGCGCGCCCACGAGGATCGTGAAGATCGCCATCACGACGGAGTAGCTGAAGGTCTCGCGGAATTGCGGATCGGCCAGCACCGAGCGGTAAGCGTCGAGCGAATAGACCCCGCGCCGCGCCCGCAGCGAGAATTCAAGCGTGCCAAGCAGCGGCAGCGCGAAATAGAGCGCCCCGAACGCCAGCGCGAGCCAGGACCAGAGTTTCTTGGATTTCATCGCATCCACCTTTCGGAGCGTACGCGCAGCCAGACATAGGCAAGGTTGGCGAGGCCGGTGATGACGATCATCCCGAAGGCCAGAGCGTAGCCCAGATGCGGGTCCTGCAGCACATCGCCGCGGATTTGCGCGTAAAGCATGATCGGCACGATCGACATCGACGAGCCGGTGAGCGCATAGGCCGTCGCCACCGCGCCGAAGCTATTGGCGAAGAGCAGCGCCAGCGTGCCCAGCAGCGAGGGCCAGAGGATCGGCAGCGCGACGATGCGCCAGTACTGGAAGCCGGTCGCGCCGAGGATGCTCGCCGCCTCTTTCCATTCGCGCTTCAGACCGTCCAGCGCAGGCGTGATGATCAGCACCATCAGCGGGATCTGGAAGAACAGATAGGTGATCGTCAGACCGAAGAAGCTCAGCAGGTTGAAGCCATGCGTGTAGATGTTGAAACCGAACCACGACTTCAGCAGCACGGTCACGAGGCCCAGACGTCCCAGCGTCGCGAGGAAGGCAAACGCCAGCGGCACGCCTGCGAAGTTAGAGGCCACGCCCGAGAAGGTCATCACCGGACCGCGCAGCCAGTTCGGCAGACCGCCCAGCGTCACGGCGGCGGCCAGCGCGAAGCCGATCAGGCAGCCTACAAGCGCAGTGGCGAGGCTGATCTTGATCGAGATCCAGTAGCTCGCCAGGATCGTCGGTTGAAACAGGTTCACGAGGTTCGACAGCGTGAAGCCCCCGTCACTCGTCCTAAACGCGCCCACCACGATATACATCGTCGGTGCGATCAGGAACAAAAGCGCGAAGAGCGTGAAGGGAACCATCCCCACCCAAGTCAGCGGCAGCTTGCGGCTTTGCATCGGGCCTCGCTTTGCAGAATTTTCAATAAAGTCGCCCCGCGCGATCAGGCGCGGGGCGTGTGCTTATGCGGGTTCGGTTACTGGACGTTCGCGCCGACGACGCTGTCCCAGCCGCCGGTCACGACTTCCTTGTTCGCAGCCTGCGCGTCGAGCGACGGGAAGACCGCCTTGGCGTAGCCCTCGGCGGGCGGCATCGCGTCGAGCATCTTCTGCGGAACCTTGCCGTTGGCCGACAGGTCGTTGAAGCGGATCGGGTGGCAATAGCCTTCCAGCCAGCCGAGCTGACCTTCGTCCGAATAGAGGTATTCCATCCAGAGCTTGGCTGCGTTCGGGTGCGGCGCATAGGCCGAGATAGCCTGAACGTAGACACCGGCGACAACGCCCGATTTCGGCACGACGACGTCGACCGGCGGGTTGCCGTTCAGCGTGTCGCGACCGGCAAGCGCGTTATAGTCCCACTCGACGACGATCGGGGTCGCGCCTTGGGCCAGCGTCCCGGTCTTGCCGATAACGGGCACGAAGTTGCCGTTCTTGTTCATCTCGGCGAAGTATTTCAGGCCAGCTTCGCCCGAGGCTTTGCCCGGCTCGCCGCCCGCTGCGACGCCCGCGGCCAGAACGCCGAGGATCGCCTGGTTCGAGGCACGCGGATCGCCCGCGAGAGCCACCGAGTTCGCGTATTCCGGCTTGAGCAGGTCCGACCAGTCCTGCGGCACGTTGTCGACGATGTCCTTGTTCACCGCGAACGACAGCACGCCGTAATAGTCACCATACCAGTAGCCTTCAGCATCCTTGGCGCTGTCCGGGATCGTGTCCCAGGTCGAGACCTTGTAGGGCTGGATCAGACCCTCGTCCTTGGCCGCCGGGCCGAAGGAAAGGCCCACGTCGATCACGTCGGGCGCCTGCGGACCCTTGTTGTCCTTGTTGGCGCGGATCGCTTCGAGCTCGTCGGCCGAGCCCGCATCGGGGTTCAGTTCGTTCACGGTGATCCCGGGATACTTCTTCTTGAAGCCGTCGATCACGCCCGCGTAGTTGCACCACGAATGCGGCAGCGCGATCGTGGTCAGGCTGCCTTCTTCTTTCGCAGCAGCGTAGAGGTCATCCATGCTGTCGGCGAAGCTGACGCCGGTGCTGGCAGCAAGGGCCATCGCGCTGGCTGCTGCAAGGTAACGGAACTTGAAGTTCATTTTCAGGTCTCTCCCCGTTGATGGAGGGCGGTGCCGCCTCATGCGGCCCTGTCTCCCCCGAGCTAATGTCTTTCGACGGTTGTGCCGTCCGGTTGGCTCCGGCATCGGCGACCCTTTATGCGGGCGTTGTAACAGATTTTTGGCAGTACAGATGTTGAAGCAAAATTCCTCATCAACACTAGTTACAGACGCGTGAGCCGCGCCAACGAGCGAGGGCGCAGCCCCCGCTCGCGCCGATATCAAAGGCACGCCTCGTAAAGCGCGCGGGTATTCTCGGCCGTCATCTCGACCGGGTTGCCGCCACAGGACGGATCTTCCAGCGCCATCTCGACCAACATGTCGAGATCTTCGCGCTTCACGCCCATCTCGGTCAGGTTCGCCGGGATGGACAATTCGGTGCGCAGGCTCTCGATCCGGGCCTTGAAGCCCTCGAAGCCGCCCGCGATGCCCAGATAGGCCGCCGCGCGGTTGATCCGCTCCTCGATGGCGGCGCGGTTGAAGTCGAGCACCATCGGCATCACGCAGGCATTGGTCGTGCCGTGATGGGTGCCGTAGACCGCGCCGACCGGGTGGCTCAGCGAGTGGATCGCGCCGAGGCCCTTCTGGAACGCCACCGCCCCCATCGCCGCCGCCGACATCATGTTGGCGCGTGCCTCCAGATCGTCCGGCGTCGTGTAGGCGCGCGGAAGGTTCTCGAACACGAGCCGCATCCCTTCGAGCGCGATACCCTGGCTCATCGGGTGGTAATGCGGGCTACAAAACGCCTCGAGGCAATGCGCCAGCGCGTCCATCCCGGTGCCCGCCGTGATGAAGGGCGGCATACCGACCGTCAGCTCCGGATCGCAGATCGTGATCGCGGGCATCAGGTTGGGGTGGAAGATGATCTTCTTCTTATGGGTCTCGGAATTGGTGAGAACGCCGGCGCGCCCCACTTCCGAGCCGGTCCCGGCCGTCGTCGGCACCGCGATGATCGGCGCGATCACATCGCCATTCGCGCGCGTCCACCAGTCGCCGATATCCTCCAGATCCCAGACGCTCAGCGAAGCGTCCTGCCCCGCCATCAGCGCGATCATCTTGCCCAGATCGAGCGCGGAGCCACCGCCGAAGCAGATCACACCGTCATGGCCGCCCGCTTTGAAGACCTCGATCCCGGCGGCCATGTTGCCCTCGTTCGGGTTCGGATCGACCTCGGAGAAGATCGCGCGGCCAAGGCCCGCCGCGTCCAGCACGTCGAGCGCGGCCGCGGTGATCGGCAGCGCGGCCAGCGCCTTGTCGGTCACCAGAAGCGGCTTCGCGATACCCACAGATTTGCAGTGATCGGCCAGTTCCGAAATCCGGCCGGGGCCGAATTTGATCGTGGTCGGATAGGACCAGTTTGCGGTGGGGGCAGTCATTTCGTCACCTTCTTGAGATGGTAGGATTTCGGACGCGTCAGCGCGTGATAGCCCAGCACCGAAAGCGAGCCGCCACGGCCCGTTTCCTTGCAGCCGGTCCAGCACAGCGCCGGGTCGAGATAGTCGCAGCGGTTCATGAAGACGGTGCCGGTCTGCAGCCGCTTGCCCATCGCCTCGGCGCGGGCGGGATCGGCGGTCCAGATCGAGCAGGTCAGCCCGTAATCGCAATCGTTCATCGCGGCGATGGCTTCCTCGTCATCCTTCACCGGCATGATGCCGACGACGGGACCGAAGCTTTCCTCGCGCATCACGCGCATCTCGTGGTTCACGTCGACGAGGATCTGCGGCGCGAGATAGGCGCCACCATCGTCTGCCGGGAACAGCTCGGGATCGAGCAGCGGCTTGGCGCCATCGGTGATCGCATCCTCGATCTGGCCGCGCACCACTTCGGCGAAGCGCTTGTTGGCCATCGGGCCCAGCGTCGTTTCCGGCTCGAACGGATTGCCGAGGGTCAGCTTGCTCGCCCAGGCAGCGGCCTTTTCGACGAAGGCGTCGTAGAGGCTCGCATGGACGTAAATCCGCTCGATCCCGCAGCAGCACTGGCCTGCGTTGAACAGCGCGCCATCCATCAGCCCGTCGACCGCCGCGTCCAGATCGGCATCCGCGGCCACATAGCCCGGATCCTTGCCGCCCAGTTCGAGGCCCAGCCCGGTGAAGGTGCCCGCCAGCGCGCGCTCCACCGCGCGACCGCCGCCGACAGAGCCGGTGAAGTTGACGAAATCGAACGCCTTCGCGCCCATCAGCTCTTCCGAGGTCTCGTGCGTCAGGTAGACGTTCTGGAACACGTCCTGCGGCACGCCCGCCGCGTGGAAGGCTTCGGCGATACGCTCGCCCACCAGCATCGTCTGCGTGGCGTGCTTCAGCATCACCGTGTTGCCCGCGATCAGCGCCGGGACCAGCGAGTTGATCACCGTCATATAGGGATAGTTCCAAGGCGCGATGATGAAGACGACGCCCACGGGCTCGCGCGCGATCTGGCGCAGGAAGCTTTCGCTTTGCTCGACCACCATCGGGGCCAGCGCCTCTTCAGCGATCGCGGCCATATAGCCCGCGCGCTCGTTCATGCCGCCGAATTCGCCGCCATAGCGGGTCGGGCGGCCCATCTGCCACGCAAGCTCCTCGACCACGAGATCCTTCATCTCGTTGAGTTTGGCGATGCCCGCCTCGACGAGCGCGATACGCTCGGACAGCGGACGTTCGGCCCATGCGGGCTGTGCGGCGCGAAGGCTCGCGGCCAGCGCCTGCGCGTCGGAGGCGCTCAGCGCCTCGCGTTCGGCATAGACCTGCCCGTCGACGGGCGAGATACATTTCAGGGTCTTGGTCATCATGTCTCCTTGCGGGGTGTAGGGCCCCGCGGGTCTGTCAAAACTCAGGCGCGTTCGAAACCGCGCATCCGCTCCCAGTCGGTCACAACTCGGTTCTGCTCTTCGATTTCCCAGCGGGCGGCGCGCACGTAATGGGCCATCACGTCCTCGCCGAAGGCGGATTTGAGCATGTCCGAACCTTCGAGAGCGCCCAGCGCCTCGGTCAGCGATTTCGGCACCTCGGTCACTTCGCCCGCCTTGTAGATGTCGCCTGCGGCTTCCGGGCCCGGGTCCATCTGTTGCTCGATCCCGGCCAGCCCCGCCGCGAGAAGCGACGCGCAGGCCAGATAAGGGTTCAGGTCGGCCCCGCCGATGCGGCATTCCACGCGGATGGATTTCGTGCCCTCGCCGCAGATGCGGAAGCCCGCCGTTCGGTTGTCCAAAGACCAGACCGCTTTCGTCGGCGCGAAAAGCCCCTCGCAGAAGCGCTTGTAGCTGTTGGTGTAGGGCGCGAGGAAATAGGTGATCTCACGCGCATGGGTCAGCTGACCGGCGAGGAACTGGTGCATCAGCTCGGACATGCCGTTCGGCGCGTCCTTGTCGAAGAAGGCAGGCTTGCCGCCCTTCCAGAGCGACTGGTGAACGTGGCTCGACGAGCCAGCCTTGTCGGTGTGGTATTTCGCCATGAAGGTCGCCGAAAGCCCGTGGGACTGGGCGACTTCCTTGGCGCATTGCTTGACCAGCACATGCATGTCGGCGGTCTGAAGCCCGCCCGCATATTTCACGTTCAGCTCTTCCTGACCGCATTCGGCCTCGCCCTTGGAACATTCGACCGGCACGCCCGCCGCATAGAGCGCGTTGCGCATCGCCCGCATCGCCGGTTCGGCGCGCGAATTGCCCATCAGCGAATAGTCGACATTGTAGCGCGCGACCGGGGTGGGATCGGGGTAGCCCGCGTCGAAGAGCTGCGGATAGCTTTCCTCGAACAGGAAGAACTCCAGCTCGGTCGCCATCATCACGTCATAGCCCATGTCCTTGGCGCGCTTGAGCTGCGATTTCAGCATCTGGCGCGGTGCATGGGGGATCGGCTCGTGGCTATGATGATCGAGCAGATCGCAGATCACCAGCGCCGTGCCCGGAACCCATGGGATCAGCCGCAGCGTCTCCATGTCGGGCTTCATCACGTAATCGCCGTAGCCGCGCTCCCAGCTGGACGCGTCATAGCCCGGCACGGTGACCATCTCCATGTCGGTCGCCAGCAGGTAGTTGCAGCAATGGGTCTCTTCCCATGCGCTGTCGATGAAATGCGCCGCGTGGAACCGCTTGCCCTGAAGCCGCCCCTGCATATCCACAAGGGCTGCGATGACCGTATCGACCTCGCCTGCATTGACCGATTTCTTGAGCGCGTCGAACGATAATTTGCGCGACATGAGTTCCTCCGGGATCAAGATCACCGCGCGAGATTGCCGCGCGGTGCGGGGCCCCACAAGAGGGCAAATGTTGCGTCGTAGGGGCAGCGTTTCCGCCGCCCCCGCTTTGCTTAGCCGCAGCGATAGGGCGGGCCTGCCTTCGCCATCGTCGCGTTGTATTTCTTGAAGATGTCGACGACCTTGGCCTTCAACTCGCTTTCGGCCGCGATCTCGTCCCAGAACTTGTGGGCGGCGTCTTCGACCTTCTGCCATTCGGCGTCCGGAATGGTCGTCAGCTCCATATCGGTGCCTTCGACGCGCAGCTTCGCCTCGCCCGACCAGTACCAGTACTGGCGGTGGTAATGCGATTGATCGAAGCAGGTCTTCATCAGCGTCTTCAGACGGTCCGGCACTTCATTCCAACGATCCATGTTGGCGAAGAAGTGGCCGATCCAGGCGCCCGAGATGTTGTTGGTCAGGAAGTAGGGCGCGTTCTTGCCCCAGCCCGAGGTGTAATCCTCGGTGATGCCCGACCATGCGACGCCGTCCAGCTCGCCGGTCTGCAGCGCGACTTCCACGTCTTCCCACGGGATCGTCACCGGCACGACGCCGAATTGCGCAAGGAAGCGCCCGGCCGTCGGGAAGGTGAAGACCCGCTTGCCGTTGAGATCGTCGAGCGACTTCACCGGCTCTTTCATGGCGAAGTTGCACGGGTCCCACGAGCCCGCCGAGATGTGCTTCACACCGACGGCCGAATACTGCTCGTCCCAGATCTCGTTGAGACCCCATTCGTTGAACAGCGTCGGCACGTCGAGCGAGTAGCGCAGGCCGAAGGGGAAATAGCCGCCGAAGACGGTGACTTCGGTCGGCGAGGCCATCGAGTCATCGTCGGATTGCACGGCATCGATCGTGCCCGACTGCATCGCGCGGAACAGCTCGGAGGTCGGCACCAGCTGGTCGGCGTAGTAAAGCTCGATCTCCATCTCGCCATCGGCGATTTCGTTGAAGGTCTTGATGCAATTGTCCACGACCTGTTCGGCCAGCGCGGGGCCGGCATAGGTCTGCATACGCCACTTGATTGGTGTGGTCTGCGCGACGGCCGGGGCCGCAAGGCCCGCCGCAGCCGCACCCACCGCACCGGTGGTGAGGAACTGTCTTCTTGTCGTCATCACTCTCTCCTTGTTGGTTGATCCCGGTTTTTCCGGGTTATGGTTATCTTCCGAGCACCGCATGCGGCAGCCAGAGCGCCAGCTGCGGAAAGATCATCACGAGGATCAGCGTCAGGACCATCACGCCCACGAAGGGGATCACCGAGGCGTAGATCACCGGCAGGGTGAAATCCTTCGGCGCCATCGCCTTCATCAGGAACAGATTATAACCGAAGGGCGGCGTGAGATAGGCAACCTGACAGGTGATGGTATAAAGGACACCGTACCAGATCATGTCGAAGCCCAGATGCCGGGCGAGCGAGACATAGACCGGGGCCACGATCACCAGCATCGCCGTGTCATCGAGGAACATCCCCATCACGAGGAAGCTCAGCTGCATCAGGATCAGGATCTGCCACGGGCCGAGGCCGAGGCTGTCGGTGAAGAAATCCTCGATCGCGCGGCCCGCGCCAAGACCGTCGAACACCGCCCCGAAGGACAGCGCCGCGGTGATGATCAGCATGAACATCACGGTGATCTTGAGCGTGTTCTCGGTCGAAACCTTGAAGACCTGCCAGGTGAAGCGCCGCTTGATCGCCGCCGCGAAGACAGCGGCCAGTGCGCCGATCACCGAGGCTTCGGTCAGGCTCGCCCACCCCTTAAGGAAGGGCACCATCATCGCAACGAAGATGAAGACCGGCATCAGACCCGCGCGCAGCAGGCGCAGCTTCTCGCGCATGGTGATCATGGCGCGCTCTTCCGCATCCATCGGCGGCGCGAGGTCCGGGTTCATTTTGCAGCGGATCACGATATAGGCGACGAAAAGCGTGGCCATCAGCAGCCCCGGCACCGCACCTGCCAACCACAGTTCCGACACCGGCTGCCGCGCGATCAGCGAGAACAGCACCAGCACGACCGAGGGCGGGATCAGGATGCCCAAGGACGACCCCGCCTGAATGACACCCGAGATCATCAGCTTGTCGTAGTTCCGGCGCAGCAGTTCCGGCAGCGCGATCGTCGCCCCGATCGCCATACCCGCGACCGACAGCCCGTTCATCACCGAGATCATCACCATGAGCATGATCGTCCCGATGGCGAGCCCCCCCGGTAAGGGCCCGAACCAGACGTGGAACATCCGATAGAGGTCTTCGGCCAGACGGCTCTCGGACATCACGTAGCCCATGTAGACGAACATCGGCAGCGTCAGGAGCGGCGTCCATTTCATCAGCTTCATGACCGAGCCGAAGCCCATCTGCGTGCCGCCCGGCCCCCAGAGCCAGAAGGCCGCGACGACGGCCACGAAGCCGATCGCGCCGAAGACGCGCTGACCGGTCAGCATCATCAGCAGCATCGTCGAGAACATCAAAAGGGCGATGGTGTTGTGATCCATCAGATTTCCTCTCCGCGAATAGTCGCGACATCGCGGATCAGAAGTGCCACGGCCTGCAGGAACAGAAGTGCGAAGCCCGTGGTGATGATGACCTTGATCGGCCACAGCACGGGACGCCACGCGGTCGGGTTTCGCTCGTTATATTCGAAGGAATAGACCGTGGAATCGAAGGCCGAGTAGACCATGATCCCGAGGTAGAACATCAGCGCGAAAACGGTGAAGGCATCCCACCAGGCCTGCCCTTTCGGCGACCAGCGGGAGTACAGCAAGTCCATCCGGACGTTCGTGTCGCCCTGCAGGGTCCACGGCGCGCCGAGCATGTAATAGGCGACCAGCGTGAACTGGGCCATCTCCAGCGTCCAGAGCGCGGGGATTTCGAAGATCTTCGTCAGCGATGAGAACAGCATGATCGCCATCATCACGTAGAGCAGGTACATCGCCACCTTGCCGAGCTTGCGGTTGAACCCGTCGATCAGGCGGACATAGGCGACACTCCAGCGTGGCATCAGGCGGCCTCCCCGTTATTTGCGGTGATCTGCGACAGCGCGGTTTGCAGCACCGGGGCAAGCGTCGCGGCCATCGCCTCTTGCGCGGTAGGATCGGCGATCAGATCGTTGCGCAGTTCCAGCATGACATTCGGCAGCCCCATCGGCGTGGCCTGCAGCGCCAGCGTATGACAGACGCCATCCGCGCCCGAGTAAGGTTCGTTAAGACGCGCATCGAGTTCGGTGACACGGCGGGCTTCCTCGAGAACCGCCTGCGCTAGGCTCGGATCGGCATCGTGGATCACGCCAAGCTCGACCGCGCGCGGCTTGCCGAACCAGATCGGCGTGAAGGAATGCACCGTCACCAGCGCCGTCGGCCGCCCGCGGGCCAACCGCTCGGCGATCAGACTGCGTAGCGCTGCGTGGAACGGCTCGTATAGCGCCTCGGTGCGCGCACTACGGTCGTCCGGCGAAAGCGCCGCATTACCAGGAATGTCATGGATCTCGGAGGTCACGGGCATCGCACCCGGATGATGCGGCGGGCGGTTGAGATCGTAGATCAGCCGCGACTGGCGGGCGGCGACCAGCGGCGCCTCCAATTGCGCAGCCAGACCGCGCGCAAGGCCCAGCGCGCCGGGATCCCAAGCGATATGCGCCTCGCGCTGATCGGGCGTCAGACCCAGATCGCCCCAAGGCGCAGGAAAGGCATTCAACGCATGTTCGCAGACCAGAACGACCTCACCCGGTCGATCCGCGCCTTCGATTTCCACCGCTACATGCGCGCTGTTCAAATCGGTCCCTCTCTGTTGAGCGGCGCGATTCTACGTCGCGTCCTGGGGTCAGGCTCGCCTCGCCAAGCCGCATCTGTCAAGAAAATTTCAGAGAAGAAAATTCTGTTACAATCATTTCTAACTTGATTCGCACGGGGGTGCCCGATTTGTCAGCAGCGACGCAAAGCATCGAAGACAGGCTCCGGACGGGCATCGAAGAGATGACCCGGACCGAGAAGCAACTCGCCGGGCATATCCTGCGCCACTATCCGATGGCGCTTCTGGGATCTGTCGCGCAGCTGGCGCGGGCCGCCGAAGTGTCCTCCCCTACAGTTGTGCGATTGGCGCAGAAGATGGGCTATGGCGGCTATCCGGGGCTGCAGCAGGCGGTGCGCGACGAGTTGGAGGCGCAGCTTGTCTCGCCGCTGGTCAAACACGATCGCTGGGCGGGGGATGCGCCCGACACCCATATGATCAACCGCTTCGCCGATACGGTTCTGGGCAACCTGCAGGCGACGCTGAAGCAGATCGACCATGCCGAGTTCGACGCCGCTGCCGCGCTGATGGCCGATCCCAAACGTCGCATCTTCGCGACCGGGGGCCGGATCACCGGCCCGATCGCGGCCTATTTCGTGGCGCATATGAAGGTGATCCGCCCCGGCGTCGAACTGCTCGAGCCGCTCTCGAACAGCTGGCCGCCCGCGCTTCTCGAGATGCAGAAGGGCGACGTGCTCTTGGTTTTCGACATTCGCCGCTACGAATCGAGCGTCCTGCAACTGGTCGAGATGGCGGTCGAGCAGGGCGCGGAAGTCGTGCTGATCACCGACCCTTGGGTCTCGCCCGCCGCAACCCATGCGCGCTATCGCTTCTCGGCGCAGATCGAAGCGCCCTCGGCGTGGGATTCGACGGTCGCGATTCAGGTTCTGGTCGAAACGCTCATGGCGGCGATTCAATCGCTGACCTGGGAAGAAACCTCGGCCCGCATGGCGCGGCTCGAAGCGCTTTACGACCGCGCGCGCTTTTTCCGCAGGAAATAAGGCCCAGCGCGCGCGCCTGCGCGAAAAAGCTCAGCCCGGATGAGTTGCGCGACTTTTTGAGTAATGGTGCCCAGGAGATGCTGCCTCGAGGGAGAAAGCAATTTTCTCTCGGGCGTCGGAAGCTCCTAGTTTCTTTGGAGAAATTTCTCCACCCAACTGCGGGTGGAATTTGCGAGAACTCCACCCGGGTGGGGCAACGGGCAAGACCTACTACTTCCGCATGCGCGTCCCGAATGAGTTTACGGACGTCGAACCCCTCCGTGAGATTAACAGGTCTCTTAAGACGAGGGACTCATCAAGGCCGAGGCACGCTGTGCCAACGTCAGGCTTGCTCTCTTCACCGAGTGGAGGGCCCGTCGCGCCGGGCGTGCCGCAGACACACGAGCTATGTTCGACGCCTCGGTCGACATACTGAAGGCCTGGGGCATGAGCTTCAGCCCGATGGCAGACCTGATTACGGGACCTCTCAGCGACGTCCATTCCCGAATCGAGGCCATTGCCAATGTGGATCCTCTGTCGCCCGCAGTCCCGGCAGCACGCGGAGCCATAGGCCTCCCCGACCTGTCTCTCAATGAGAGCCAAAGGCATGCCCATCCTGAAGGCGAATGAGGTTCGTGAGAAGAACACACGTCAACGCTTACCTATTTTCAGATGCCAGAGCGGTTTGGCGTGGGTGGAAGTCCCGCGCCCGACACGGCAGCCTGACAGGTTTGAAGCGTCACGGCGCGGCGGAATGACGACCACCGCATAGGCATGAGGTCACTCGATGGACCGTAACCGCCCTATTCCAGCGATGCCGCGAGGGCGCGCGCTGCGTCCTTGCCCAGCCGCGCGCCCGGCTCGCCCAAGACCGCGCCGCCGACTGTCTGCCCCATGCCGATCGCCTGTTCGACCGGGTGCCCAAGAAGACGGGCGGCAAGATAGCCCGCATTGAACGCATCGCCCGCGCCGGTGGTATCGCGCAACTCTGTCAGAACCGGGGTGTCGCGCCGACCAGTGTGGCCCTCGGCATGATACCAGACGGGTTGCGCGCCATCCTTCACGGCGATCTCAGCAACCCCCTGCCCACTCAATCGCTCCAAGGTCTGTTCCGGCGTCGCATCGCCCCACAAGGCAGCCTCGTCGTCAAAGCTCGGCAGCGCGATATCGGTATGGTCGAGCATGCGCAGACAGGTGTCACGCGCTTCCTCCGGCGATTGCCAGAGCCGTGGCCGATAGTTCGGATCGAAGGAAATTCGCGCGCCTTCGCTGCGCGCTTTGGCAATCGCGTCGAACAGCGTCTCGCGCGCCTCCGGCGAGAGAATGGCCAGGGTGATGCCCGACACATGGACGAGATCCGCGCCGGACAAGGCGCGCCCGAGGGTATCGGGATCATCCGCGAGCCGACGCGCCGCGGAGAGCTGGCGCCAATAGTGAAAACTGCGCTCCGCTCCCTCGAGCTCGATCATGTAGAGCCCCATCTCGCGTTCGGCATCGCGCTGCACGGTGGAGATGTCCAAGCCATCCGCCTCCATCTCTGCGAGGAAACGACCGGACAGCTTATCCTCGCCGATGCGCGTGACGAAGCCCGCCCGGGCACGCGACCCAAGCAGTTGCGCCGCGTGCCACAGCGTGTTGAACGTATCGCCCGCATAGCCAAGGCGGAACGTGCCGCCCTCGACCGGGGCGAGTTCCAGCATCGCTTCCCCGACGGCGACCATCTTCTTCGGGTTCTCACTCATTCGCGCAGGCCTTTCGCATCGAGGTCAAAGATGCGGCCGGTCAGCCAATCGGGCCAGTCCCGCTCGAAGAACGCGCGCGCACTCTCGTCAAAGCTGCGGTTTTCGCGGGTGTCGATCTTCAAGTCTTCCCCCTCCAGACGGACGAGGATTTGCGTCTGTTTGTCGATGTCGCGCTCCGTCTTGAAGCGGAACGCGCCCAGATCCGTGTCGCGCGCCATCGGGATCGCTTCGCCGTCATCGGAACAGATCGCGCGCGCGCCGCGGCTGCCACCGCCTTGCGAGATATACTGGTCGAGCGCGGCAAGGACGGCCTCGGAGGCAAGCGCCATCTGCTGCCACTGGATCGCCCGCCCGCCATCGCCCGCGCGCTCCGGGGCGATCCCGCCGCTGCGCAAGCTCCGGTTCAACTGGCGCGCCGCTGCAAGCGCTTCGGCCACGTCCTCGCCGTTGCAGATCATCCCGGCATGGTCGCTCATCCGGGCCTGAACTTCGTCGCGGACCGACTTCACGGAATGCGCGCTGTCCGTGTTCAACCGTGCAAGCAGATCCGTCACCGCCGCAGTGAGGGCCTCCGATCCGACAGCATCCGGCGCATGGGCCGTGCGGCTTGCGCCGATATGCTCGCCAACGCGGGTGCCGAAGACCTGACCGGCATTCAGGGCCGATCCGCCCGGACGCGTCACGCCATGCGTGCCCGCCGCCTCGCCCGCGGCATAGACACCGCGCAAGTTCGAGCGGCCCCAGGGATCGACCGCGATCCCGCCATTCATATGCTGGTTGTTCACCGCGAATTCGAGCGGCGTGGCGGCGATGTCGACCTTGTAGCGGCGGTACAGTTCGATCGCGAGCGGGTTCATGTGGCGCAGCCGGTCGATCGGCAACTCCTGATCTGCCCCGGCGGTGCCCAGATAGGTCCGCACATCCTCGTCGAGGCGGGTGAGATCGAAAGGCTGATCGCCGGGCACCGGCAGCGGGTTGCGGTTGAAGTCCATGAAGACCCGGCGCCCCGCAGCGCTCTCGCGCCAGATCGCCAGATCGACGAGGCTCGACGCGAAATCCAGCATCCGCGTCGCGTGGAACGGCCATTGATAGCCCTTGCGGAACACGTTGGAGGCCAGCTCCTGCGTCGTCCGGTAGTACTGCGCGAGGAAATGATGCTCGCGCCCTTCGGCATCGACCGAATAGATATGCGGCAGGGATTGCACGTAAGTCCCCGAGAGGTTCCACGGAAACCCTTCGCGGCGCGTGCCGATGCCGAACTGGCTCTCGGTGAGGTTCACCAATTCGATCCCCGCTTCGAGCGCGAGACCCAGCGTTCCGAAACAGCCATTGGGATAGACGCTGTCGCGATAAAGCTCGCCCGGCCCGCCTGCCGCGAGCACGACATTCGGCGCGGCAAACAGCACGAGACCGTATGGGTTGGCCTCATTGCGTTCGGATTTGCGGAACGCCAGCGCCCCGGAGACCCGGCGGTCATCCCCGTCGCCTTCGGTGAGCAGTTGCACGACCGTCGTGTGGTTAAAGATCGGCACGTGGAGCCGCAGCGCCTCTTCCGCCAGCACCTTGACCATCAACCGCGAGGTTCGGGGGCCGCAGCTGGTCGCGCGCCCGGTCTCGTCATGGTCGGTCTTGTAGCGCAGCGTCGCGCCGAACCGATCCTGCGGCAGCGGCAGGCCGAGATATTGCAGCGAGGCCATCATGCGCGGCGAGCCGACCGCCTCGATATAGGCCGTGTCCTCGTCCATCGCGCCGCCAGCCCGGATCGCCCGCGCCATCGCCTGGAAATCATCCCCGTGATCGGCGGTATTCGCGGTGTGCAGCGTCTGCTTGTCGGAACCCGAGCAGGCGGAGGTCCCGCCCCAGGCGCTCTGACTCGCGACGATGACCTCGCCGCCGCGCCGCTTGAGTTCGACGGCGGCGCGAAGCCCCGCGGCCCCGCTGCCGACGACGAGGCAGCCGGTGCGATAGACCGGCAGGGTGAGGCCCGCAACCTCGAGCATCTCCGGGATCGCCTCGTCGGCCCGCAGCCGCGGCATCTCGATATCGGTCAGGGCGTCTAGGATTTCCTGAGGGATTGCACTGTCCATGTCTTGGCTCCGTTTGCGGTCCGGTCAGCTTTGCGGAATATCGACCCAGGCGCGTTGCCGGGACGAGCTCATGCAGGCGTCGACGATCTGGGTGATGTGATGGCCTGTCTCGAAGGTCGGCCACATCGCCTTGCCGGAGACGATGGAGCGGATGACCTCCGCCGCTTCGATGATCTTGGTCTCGTTATACCCGAGCGCGAAATTCGGCAGCGGCAGGAAGGCCGCGTAGGTCGGATGCTCGGGCCCGACATCGATCTCGCGGTAGCCGCGGCGCCCGATCGGATCGGCATTGGTGTAGAAGCGCAGCCGGTTCACCTCGTCGAACGTATAGGCGAGGCTGCCTTTCGTGCCGTAGATCTCGTAGGTCTGCATGAATTTGCGCCCGGTCGCGACACGACTGAAATCCACGATCCCGTTCGCACCGTTCTCGAACGTGCACAGAATCTGGCTCGCGTCGGGATTGGTGATATCGGCCCATTCCTCGCTGCCGGTCAGCTCGGCCGTCTCACCAAGCCCCAGCCCTTCGATCTTGGGGCGGCGCGGCGTGACGATGATGTTGTTGGCAATCAGAGACGAGACGCGACCGACGAGGAATTCCATGAAGCTGAAGACATGGCTGCCGGTATCCCCGACGATCCCGGTCGGCGCGAGCGACCCATCGGCGCGCCACATATAGGGCACCATCGGGTCGCCATACATGTCGACATGCTGGCACCCTTTGAACATCGTGATCTCGCCGATCTCGCCCGCATCGATGATCTCCTTCGCGAGATCATGGACGGGGTTGCGCGGGAAGCCGTGACCGACGCGAGTGATCAGGCCGCGCGCCTTCGCGATATCGGCAAGCTCGCGCGCCTCCTCGGCGGATTCCGCAAGGGGCTTTTCGCAAAAGACATGTTTGCCCGCTTCGAGCGCGGCTTTCGCGACCTCGTAATGCAGGTTGTCAGGAAGACAGATATCTACGAGATCGACCTCGGGATCGGCGATCACCTCGCGCCAGTTCTGAACGATCCGCGCACCGGGCACCCGGGCGGCAAGTTCCTGCGCCCGCGCGGGATTGCGATCGACGAGGGTGACGACGCGCGCCGTGCCCCCCTCGGTCCCGAAGAAATGCGGAAAGGTCTGGTAGGCCATCGTATGGACTTTGCCCATCCACCCCGAAGCGCCGAGCACGGCAACGCGGATCTCTGTCATTTGAACACTCCTCTCCTGTTCGCGCCGGTGTCTCTCCGCGCGGTCTCGTCTCTGTTTCGTCCGAACGGGCGGGCCTCCCGTCTCCCTGTCGTCTCAACCCGCAGGTGTCTCGCCACTCGATCCACGAATGGCCAGTGAGACCGGCGTGCGGATTTCCGGCGCCGGCATCTTATCGTTCTCGAGCCAGGCCAGGATCGTTTCGGCGACAAGCTTCCCGAAGCCTTCAATATCGCAGCGCACCGAGCTGAGCGGGGGCCAGGAATGGGCCGCCTCCTCGATGTCATCGAAGCCCACGATGCGCAGATCGCGGCCGACATTGCGCCCGATCTCGGCGCAGCCCGAAATCATCCCGAGCGCGACCTGATCGTTGAAGCAGACCGCGCCATCCACCTCCGGATGGTCGTCCGCCAACTTATGCGCCGCCTGCCTGCCGAAGGCGCGGCTCGCGCTGCCGGTCAGAACAAAGGGCTCGAGCCCGGCCATCTCGATCGCACTCAGATAGCCCGCCATACGTTCCTGCGTGACGGCCCGGCCTTCCAGACCGCCCACGAAAGCGATCCGCTTCGCGCCTTGTTCGAGGAGATGCTCGGTCGCGATGCGCGTCCCGTTCGGATAATCCGGCGCGGCGAAGGGGAAAAGCTCGGTCCGCATCTCGACTTTGCGCAGCACCTGCATCGCCGGAATGCCCGCCCGCTGAAGCGCCTCGAAGCTCAGCGCCTCGTCGCCATAGGCGGGCGACAGGATCATCGCGGAGACGCCGTGCTCGATCATCGCCTCGACCACCTGCGCCTGAAGCTGCGGGTCTTCGTCGGTGTTCGCCACGACGGCCGCATAGCCGCGGCTCGACAGCGCCATTTGAACGGATGTCGCGAATTCGGTGAAGAACGGGTTGCGAAGGTCGTTGATCACGAGACCGACGAGCCCGGCCCCGGCGCTGCGCAGATTGGCCGCCGCCCGGTTATAGACATAGCCGATCTCGGTCATCGCAGCCTGCACCTGCTCGCGCGTTTTCTGCTTCACCAGGGGGCTGTTCTGGATCACGAGGCTGACGGTCGATTTCGAGACCCCGGCCTTGCGGGCCACGTCGATGATCGTCGGTCTGCGGTCGCTCGGCGCCATGTCACGCCCCCTGCGGCTGAGCCGCGATCTCGAGGTCGAAGACGAGGATGCCGTCGATCCCGCCTTGCGCGTTGGCCACGAGCTTCGCCCCGAGCGCCCGATGATCGGGATGTTCCTGATAGGCGGCGAGCGCCTCCCAGTCGCGGAAATCGACGGTGAAGCCGTGCATGTAGCCGCGCTCGATCTTCTCGGGGCTCTCGGAGCGGCCCGCGCAGATCGCGCCAAGCCCGTCCACCTTGCCCTCGATCGCGTGCAGCTCCTCCCAGAGCGGCGCGATCTCTTCCTCGCTCAGCTCGGGTTTGAATTTGACGAGAACAATGTGGCGCACTGTCATGTCAGCCTCCATGTGACGCGCGGATCATATCGGCGGCTTTCTCGCCGATCATGATCGCCGCGGCGTTGGTGTTGGACGAGATCACGCGCGGCATGATCGAGTTATCGACGACGCGCAGCCCCTCGATCCCGTTGAACCGCAATGTCGGGTCTACGACAGCTCCCGGATCGGCGCCCATGCGACATGTCCCCGCGCAGTGATGCGACGTCTTCGAATGGGTGCAGATGAAATCGAAGTAATCCTCATCGGTTCGGACGTCAGGCCCCGGAAGGCGCTCGGCGAGGATATATTTGCGCAAGGGCGATTGCGACAGGATTTCCTGCGTCAGCTTCAACCCCCGGATCGACATTTCGCGATCGAGCGGGTCCTGCAGGTAGTTCGGATCGATCAGCGGCGCCTTCGCCGGATCGTCGCTTTGCAGACGGACGCTGCCGCGCGAGCGCGGCCGCAGATAGCAGGAATTGAGCGTGATACCGCCCTGCGGCATGGAAACGACGCCATGTTCGATGCCGGTCCCGAGCCCCAAGTGGAACTGCAGATCCGGGGACCGCGCCTCGGGATCGGCATACCAGAAGCCACCGGTTTCGAACAAAGACGACGCCACCGGCCCCTTGCGTCCGAACAGATATTGCAGCCCCGCCAACGCCGCCCAATGCGGCTTCGCATAGCGGTCGTAGCTATAGGGCCCCGACAGTTCGCTGATGCAATAAAGGTCGAGGTGGTCCTGCAGATTGGACCCCACCTCCGGCTGGTCGAAGACGACATCGATCCCGAGCGAGGCCAGCTCATCCGCCGGCCCGATCCCCGACAGCTGCAAGAGCCGCGGCGAGCCGATCGCCCCCGAACAGAGCAGCACTTCGCTTTCCGCCCGAAGCTGCGTGCCATCGACGAGCTCGACCCCGGTTGCGCGGCCATTCTCGACCACGATGCGGCGCACCTGCGCACCCAGCTTCACCGTGAGGTTCTCGCGGTGACGATTGGGCGCTACATAGGCCATCGCAGCTGAGGAACGGCGCACATTGCGCTGGGTCAGCTGGTAATAGGCGACCCCGTCCTGCTTCTCGCCGTTCACGTCGTAATTGCGCGGAATGCCAAGCTCGGCGGCCGCTTCGAAATAGGCCTCGCAGACCGGCAGGGGCGCACGCGGATCGCTCACGCCGAGCGGGCCGCCCTTGCCGTGATACCGGTTCTCGAGGCTCGCGTTATCCTCGGCCTTGCGGAAATAGGGCAGCACATCCTCATAGCCCCAGCCGGTGCATCCCATCTGACGCCATTCGTCGTAATCGCGCGCATTGCCACGGGTATAGACCTGCGCGTTGATCGCGGAGCCGCCGCCGATCACCTTGGCCTGCGTGTAGCGAAAGACCTTGTTCTGCATGTGGCGCTGCGGAACCGTGTCCCAACCCCAGCTGCCGATGCCCTTGGTCATCTTCGCGAAGCCCGCGGGCAGATGATAGAACGGGTGGCGATCGCTGCCGCCCGCCTCGAGCAGCAGCACGTCAGCCGACGGGTCCTCGGAGAGACGCCCGGCCAGCACCGAGCCTGCCGAACCGCCGCCGATAATGATGAAATCGTAAGTCGTCTTCATGCTGGCCTCCTTGGCCAAGTCTCTCGCCGCAGCCCGGGTGGCTCAGGCGGCAAGCTCTGTCTGTTCGATATGCTCGGCCGCGCGCAGGGCGAGCGCCGCGACGGTAAGGGCGGGGTTCACGGCAGCCGAGGTCGGCAGGACGGACGCATCGGCGATGAACAGGTTCGGGTGGTCATGGCTGCGGCAGAACGTATCGACGACGCTCGACGCCGGATCGTTACCCATCCGCGCCGTCCCGCACTGATGCGACGGGGTCTGCCGGTCGAACGGCCGCGCAAGCACGATCGGGTAGCCCGCAGCGCGCAGCTTTCTGCGCAGCATGGCGACGAGTTCGAGATGGGCCTCCCAGTTGGAGCGCTTCCAGTCGAGCCGGATCTTGCCGTCCTTCAGCGTCACGCGACTCTCGGGATTGGGCAGGTCTTCGGACATCGCATAAAGGTCGACCGAGCGGTTGGCGATCCAGCTCGCCACCGGTCGCGGCAGCGGCGAGGCCGAGGCGAGGATCGGACCGGAGATTTTGCCGAGCAGCTGGATATTGCCCAGCGGCGCGCCCTTCGCCCCGCCCGACAGGTAGAAATCGTTGATCGCCAGCGTCTTCTGGTAGATTGCCCGGTTCCGGCGCAGCGGGTGCAGCGCCAGAACGGCCGAGCAATTGTGGTTCATGAAATTGCGCCCGACCTGATCGGAACCGTTCGCCAGCCCGGTCGGATAACGCTCAGTCGCTGAGGCCAGCAAGAGGGCCGCGCTTTGCACTGCCCCGGCGGAGAGCACCACGACCGGCGCCGTGAGTGTCTGCGTCTGCCCGTCTTTCTCGATCTCGACCCCGCTGATGCGGTTCTCGTCGTCCACGATCAGACGCTGCGCCCGCGCGCCAGTCATCAGCTCCACATTCGGGGATTTCAGCGCCGTCGCCAGACCGACGTTTTCGGCATCCATCTTGCCGCCGCAGGTATCCGGGAACGCATCCCAAGGCGTCCGCCCATGCGCGAGCCAGCGGTCGATATCGACCCCGAGCGGCAGGGAGGACGGGTGCAGCCCGACCGATTTCAGCCGCCGCCGAAGCGCCACGATATCGGGTTCGTCCGGGACCGGCGCATGGGCGTAGAGACCGGAATGGCGCGGCTCCGTCGGGTCCTCTCCAAGCTGACCGCGCACCTGATAGAGCGCCTCGGCCTTCTGGTAGAACGGCTCGATCTCGTCATAGGCGATTGGCCAGCCCGGCGTGGTCCCGCCTTGATGTGCGACAGGCGAGAAATCCGCCTTGCGGTAGCGCATCAGAACGGCGCCGTAGAATTTCGAGTTGCCGCCGACATTGTAGTAATTGCCGGGGTTGAACGGCACGTCATCGCCATCGAGCCAGGTTTCCTCGGGCCGGTAATGACCGCGCGCGAAGATCGCGTCCGGGTCGCGCGCGTCCGGCGTGTCGGGCAGGCGTTCGCCACGCTCGAGCACCAGCACGCGCCGCCCCGTCCCGGCCAGTGCCGCCGCCGTGGTGGCACCGCCCATGCCCGAGCCGATGATGATGACGTCGGCATCGCTCATGGCTGGATGCGCTCCTCCGTCTTGGGATCGAAGGCCACCGCCTTGTCCATGTTGACGGCGAAATCGAAGACCTCGCCCGCCCGCACGGTCACATCGGCCCGCATCCGGGCGATGGCGTCGCGCCCGCCCAGCGTCATCGTCACGAAAGTATCGGACCCGGCAGGTTCGGTGACACCGATATGGTTGCGCAGCGACGCGATATGGTCAGCGTTGCGATCGGCCCCCTCCGGATCGGTGATCGTCTCCGGCCGGATCCCGAGAAGGATTTCGCGCCCGTCCCACTGAGCGAGATTGGCTTGCGGGAAGCGGAGCAGTTGCTCCACCCCGTCATGGCCCGTCACGGCGGCATGCGGCGCACCGTCCTTCACCACGATCCGCGACGGGAACACGTTCATCGCGGGGCTACCCATGAATGTCGCCACGAACACATTCGAGGGCGTGTCGTAGATTTCCTTCGGTGTGCCGAGCTGCTGCACATAGCCCTTGTTCATGACCGCGATCCGGGTCGAGAGCGTCATCGCCTCGATCTGGTCGTGGGTCACGTAGACGATCGTGGTGCCAAGGCTCTGGTGCAGCTTCTTGATCTCGGTGCGCATATCGACGCGCAGTTTCGCGTCGAGGTTCGACAGCGGCTCGTCGAACAAGAACACATCCGGGTCGCGCACCAGCGCACGGCCCATCGCGACGCGCTGACGCTGACCGCCCGAAAGCTGCCCCGGTTTGCGCGAGAGCAGATTGTCGATCTGCAGCATCTCCGCCACCCGGTTCATCGCGTCCTCGCGTTCGGGTTTGGGCGTGCCATGCATCTCGAGGCCGAAGGTGATGTTCTGGCCGACGGTCATGTTAGGGTAGAGCGCGTAGGACTGGAACACCATCGCGATGTTGCGCTTCGACGGGTGCACACCGTTCATGGTGCGCCCCTTGATCGAAATCTCGCCGGAGGTGATCCCTTCCAGCCCCGCGATCATGCTCAAGAGCGTGGACTTGCCGCAGCCGGACGGGCCGACCAGCACGAGGAATTCACCTTCATCGACCGAGATGTCGACGCTGTGCAGCACTTCGACCGCGCCGTAGGACTTGGTGACGTTTGAAATATCGAGGAGACCCATTGGCATTACCCCTTGACTGAGCCCGCCATCAGGCCGCGCACGAAGAAGCGCCCCGAGACGATGTAGACGATGAGAGTGGGCAGCGCCGCAAGGATCGCACCCGCGAAGTGAACGTTGTAGGCCTTCACGCCGGTCGAGCTTTGAACGAGGTTGTTCAAGGCGACGGTCATCGGCTGGCTGGCCTGCCCGGCGAAGGACGACCCGAACAGGAAGTCGTTCCAGATATTGGTGAACTGCCAGATGATCGTGACCACGATGATCGGCCCCGACAGCGGCAGCAGGATGCGGTAGAAGATACGGAAGAACCCGGCCCCGTCGATCTGCGCCGCGCGCACCAGCTCGGTCGGGAAGGCCGAGTAGTAGTTGCGGAAATAAAGCGTCGTGAAGCCGAGCCCGTAGACGACGTGAACGAGGATCAGCCCCGGCACCGAGCCTGCGAGCCCGATCATGCCCAGCACCCGCGCCATCGGGATCAGCACGATCTGGAACGGAATGAAGCACGAAAACAGCAGCATCCCGAAGAGGATCGTGTCACCGCGGAACCGCCACTTGGTCAGCACGTAGCCGTTAAGCGCGCCCATGATGGTCGAGATCGCCACGGCCGGAACCACGATCAGGATCGAGTTGATGAAGTAGGGGCGCAGGCCGGTCGGCTGAACGCCGATCTGGGCCGAGGACCAGGCTTCGCGCCATGGCTCGAAAGTCCAGACATTGGGCAGCGCCATCATGTTGCCGCCCGTGATCTCACTCAGAGGTTTGACCGAGTTGATCAGCATCACCGCGAGCGGCAGCAGGTAGAACAGCGCGAACAGCAGCAGGAAAAGATAGATGAAGGTGCGGGTCACGCGATTTGTGCGGATCGCGACCCCGGTATCGACGGCGCCGGACATTACTTCGGCTCCTTCAGTTCAGCGTAGAGATAGGGGATCATGATCGCGGCGATGGTCATCAGCATGATAACCGCCGACGCTGCGCCCACGCCCATCTCGTTGCGGGTGAAAGTGTAGGAATACATGAAGGTCGCGGGCAGTTCGGTTGCCCGGCCCGGGCCGCCACCGGTTAGCGCGATGACGAGGTCATATGATTTGACCGCAAGGTGCGCGAGGATGACGAAGGCCGACAGGAACGCGGGCCGAAGCTGCGGAATGATGATGCGGCGATAGAGGTTCCAGTTCGAGGCGCCATCCATCTGCGCCGCTTTCAGGATCTCGTTGTCGATGCCGCGCAGCCCGGCGAGGAACATCGCCATGACGAAACCCGAGCTTTGCCAGACCGCGGCGATCACCACCGTGTAGATCGCCATGGACGAGCTTTTGATCCAGCCGAAATGGAAGCTCTCCCATCCCCAGAGATGCAGGGTATGTTCGATGCCGATGCCCGGATCGAGAAGCCATTTCCACGCCGTGCCCGTCACGATGAACGACAGCGCCATCGGATAGAGGAAGATTGGGCGCAACATCCCCTCGCCGCGGATTTTCTGATCCAGAAAGATCGCGAGGGTGAGCCCGATCGCGATACAGATCGCGATGTAGAGCGAGGCGAAGATCGCAAGGTTCTGGACCGCGATCGTCCAGGTCGGCAATTGGAAAAGCCGCCAGTAATTGTGCCAGCCGACAAGGTCGAAGCTCGGCAGGATCCGGCTGTTCGTGAACGACAGGTACCCGGTGAACACGATGAAGCCGTAGACGAAGATCAACATGGACGCGACAGAGGGCGCGAGGACGATCTTGGGAATCCATTCCTGAAGCCGGGTACGCAAGTCTGACTGGACCGGACGGGCCATTGCTCTCTCCTTTGGGGAAATGAGACGGATGGGTGGGGATACGGGCCGGTCAGATCGACCGGCCCGAGAGCCTGTTACTGAGCCAGCGACACGGCCTTGACGAGTTCCTTGGCGGCGGTCTCGGCGTCATATTCGCCGTTGAAATTCGCCGTCACCACGTCATAGATCGCGTTCTTCACCGAAGCCGGGTCAGCATGGCCATGCGCCATCGAGCCCAGAAGCGTGCCGTTCTCGCTCGCCGATTTCAGCTGAGCCATCGCCTTCTTGCCGCAAGCGTCGAACTCTTCGTCCGACACGTCCGTGCGCGAAGGAACAGAGCCTTTCACCGTGTTGAAGGCGATCTGGAACGACGGCGACATCACGGCTTTCGCCATCGCGTCCTGCGCGGCCTGCGCATCCTCGCCCACCTTGAACATCGCGAACTGGTCGGAGTTGAAGGTCACATCGCCTGCGGTGCCCGGAGTGCGGAAGCAGCCGAAATCGACCTCGGCCTCTTTGCCGGCCCGCAGGAATTCACCCTTGGCCCAGTCGCCCATCATCTGGAAGGCGGCTTCGCCATTGATGACCATCGCGGTCGCGAGGTTCCAGTCGCGGCCCGAGAAGTTCGGGTCGACGAAGCTGTGAAGCTGCTCCATACGCTTGAAGGATTCGACCATCTGCTCGCCGCCGAGCGCCTCGGGATCGAGATCGACGAAAGCCTTCTTGTAGAACTCGGGGCCACCGACCGACAGCACGACGCCATCGAACATCGTGGCTTCCTGCCAAGGCTGGCCGCCCGCGGCGAGCGCGATCTTCCCGGAATCCTTCACCTTCTGCATTGCAGCGATGAACTCGTCCCAGGTCTTCGGCTCTTCGATGCCGAGATCGGCGAGCATCTTCTTGTTCGACCAGACCCAGTTGGTCGAGTGCACGTTCACCGGAACCGCGACCCAATGGCCGTCATATTTCGAGAACTTCTGCAGCGCCGCAGGCACCACGGCATCCCAGTTGCCATCGGCCGCGACCTTGTCGAGATCGGCGAGCGCGCCTTGCTGCGCCCAGTCCGAGATGTCGAAACCGAGCATCTGGACCGCGGTCGGCGGATCACCCGAAGTGACGCGCGCACGCAGCACGGTCATCGCGCTTTGGCCACCGCCACCTGCAACGGGCATGTCCTTCCAGCCGATGCCTTCTTTCTGCAGATCGTCCTTGAGGACGTTGAGCGCGGCAGCTTCGCCACCCGAGGTCCACCAGTGAAGGACCTCCACATCCTCCGCCTGTGCCGACCCTGCCACGAGCGCCAGAACGCTCGCCATTTTCAGTGTCCGTCCGATGTAACTACGCATGATTTTCCTCCCTCTTGCGTTGTCGTCACACTCCCTCCCGTGCGACCGATCAGGTCATTCGGGTCTCACCCAAGGCTCTCGCGTGCGACCGATGCGCATCACGAGCGTCTTGATCTCGAAGAACTCCTCCAGGCCATAGCGTCCGATCTCTCTCCCTTGACCGGATTGCTTGACCCCGCCGAAGCTCAATTCCGGGAAACCGTCCATCCAGGTATTCGTCCAGACAGTGCCCGCCTGCGCCCGCGTCGAGAACTCGAGGCAGGTGTGGACGTTCTCGCTCCAAACGCCCGCAGACAAACCGTAGCTTGCATCGTTCGTTAGCGCTACCGCTTCGTCCATCGTGCGGAAGGTCAGAACCGAAAGCACCGGTCCGAAGACCTCCTCGCGGGCGATCGCCATCTCGGGCGAGACGCCGCGCACGACGGTGGGTTGATAGAATTGCCCTTCGAGCCCCGGCACGGTCATCGGCCCGCCACCCAGCGCAATCTCGGCGCCTTCGGTGACGGCCGCGCGAACGTAGTCGTCGATCTTGCCCTGATGCTGGACGGAAATGATCGCCCCGACCTGCGTGCGCGGATCGAGCGGGTCGCCGAAAGCCACGCGCTTCGACAGTTCCACCACGCGCTCGACCACCTCATCCACGATATCTTCATGGACGATGATCCGGCTGCTCGAGTTGCAGCATTGCCCGGTGTTGAAATAGACGCCGAAGGTGATCGCATCGGCTGCGCTCTCGATATCGGCATCGGGGAACACGACTTGCGGGTTCTTCCCGCCAAGCTCCAGCGCGACCTTCTTCAACGTGCTCGACGCAGCCGCCGAGATCGCCTTGCCGACCGCGGTCGAGCCGGTGAAGGTCACCATGTCCACGGCCTCATGAGTCGACATCAGGCCGCCCACGGCAGGCCCGTAGCCCAGAACGATATTCACGACGCCCGCGGGCATCCCCGCCTCGAACAGCAGCTCCCCGAGCATCACCGTGGTCGACGGCGTCAGCTCGGACGGCTTGATGACCGTGGTGCAGCCGGCGGCAAGCGCGAAGGGCAGCTTCTGGCTCAGGATCCAGAACGGGAAGTTCCACGGCGTGATCATCGAGACGACGCCGATCGGGTCTTTCACGACGACGCCGAGCATGTCCGGCCCGAGCGTGTTATGGCTGTCCCCATGCATGGTGCGCGCCAGCGAAGCCGCATAGCGCCACAGGTCCGCGGCGCCCGACACTTCGGCGCGCGACTGCGAGATCGGCTTGCCGCTTTCGAGCGTCTCCAGCAGCGCCATGCGCTCGACATTGCCCTCGATCAGATCGGCGACGCGCAGCAGGATCGTGGCGCGCTCCTTGCCAGAGATCCGGCTCCAGACGCCGCTGTCGAACGCCTCGCGCGCCGCGACGATCGCGGCTTCCGCATCGGCTTCGGCGCCCAGCGCCGCACGACTGACGAGGCAGCCATGTGCCGGGGACATCCGATCATAGGTCTCGCCAGAGGCACTGTCGCGCCACTCGCCCGCGATCAGGTGACGACAGATGAAGGGCTCTGCGGGGATCGCCGCATCGACGGCAGAGATCAGGTTCAGCTCGGTCATGTTCAAAGTCCCGAAAAATTAGGTTTGCGTTTCTCGCGGAAAGCCGTGACCCCTTCGGCGCGATCTTCGCTGGCCGAAATGGCGGCACTTCCGAGCGCCTCAGCCATGGCGCCGCGATCTTCATCCGCCGCGACATGGATCATCGATTTCGTGATTTCGACGGCGCGGGGCGACAGCCCGAGCGCACGGTCGATCAGGGTCTGCGCTGCCGCGCGCGGATCGTCGGAGACCGCCGCCACGAAGCCGACCGCGAAAGCCCGCTCGGCTTTCACCCGGTGACCGAAAAGCGCCATCTCCTTCACCATCGGTTCGGGCAGCAGACGCATCAGCCGCTGCGTGCCCGACCAACCGGGAACGATCCCGACGCCAGCTTCCGGGAGGGCAAGGCTGGCGCCGGGTGCCATGACCCGAAGGTCGCAGGCTGCGGCAAGTTCGAGACCGCCCCCGAAGGCGTGCCCGTTCAGCGCCGCAATCGTCGGCTTCGAGAGGCGCGCCAGCCGGTCGAAGATCCGGTGTCCGTCGCGGACCCAATGCCGCGCGAACTGGGCCGGGCTCAGATCGCCCCAACCGTTGATATCCGCCCCGGTGCAGAAGGCCCGGTCGCCTTCGGCGCTCACCAGCACGCAGCGAATCTCGACATCGCGTTCGATCCGATCGAGATGCGCCTCGAGCGCGCTCAGCATCTCGACAGTCAGCGCGTTCATCTTCGCCGGGTTGTCGAGGCGCAGCTCCGCCACCGCGCCGTCGATGATCAGGTGAATATCGCTCATGGCGTCCACCCCATCGGGGCATCGGCGAGAAGCTTCGTGGACATGGTGACGGCATTCTCCGCCACACGCACCCGCCCCTCGGAGGCGCCGATGATGTCCCGCTCGGGATCGATCCCCGGCATGATTTCGGTCGCGATGAGGCCCTTGTCATCGAGCCGCATCACGCAGCGCTCGGTGATATAGAGCACTTCCTGCCCCTGCTCGCGGGCACGCGCGCCGGAGAAGGTCACATGCTCGACCCGGTCCACCATCTTGGTGAACTTGCCGGGCGCACGGACGCGAATACCGGTCGCGTCCATTTCCATCTGCGCCCCGGCCTCGAACCAGCCCGAGAAGACGATCTTGCGCGCATGGGCGGTGATGTCGACGAAGCCGCCGCAGCCAGCGGTCAGGTAGGGTTTCTTGCCGAGCTTGGAGACATTCACGTTCCCCTCCACATCGACTTCGAGGAAGGAGAGGAAGGACATGTCGAACCCGGCGCCCTGGAAATAGATGAACTGCTGCGGCGAGGGCACGTAGCCATCGGCGTTCGACGCACAGCCGAAGGCGAAACCGGTCAGGGGCATGCCGCCCACCGCGCCTTGTTCGATCGCCCAGGTGACCGCATCGGGATTGCCTTCCTCGAGCAGGATGCGCGGCACCATCGCCGAAATCCCGAAGCCGAGATTGGCCGTCATGCCTCCGCGCAGCTCCATTGCCGCACGCCGTGCGATCACCTTCTCGATGCCGTGCTCCGCCAGTTCGAAGCTCGACCACGGACGCATCACCTGACCCGAAATCGCCGGATCATAGGGTGTCTCGCAGGTCTGTTTCTGATCCTCGTCCACGACCACATAGTCCACGAGATGGCCCGGCACCCGGACGTCATGGGGACGCAGCGAACCCGCCGCTGTAACCCGCTCCACCTGCGCGATCACCAGCCCGCCATTGTTGCGCACCGCAATCGCCTGCTCGAGCCCGCCGAGATAGGCGCCTTCGTGCTCATAGGTCAGATTGCCGCGCTCATCGGCGGTGGTTGCGCGCAGAATGCAGACATCGGGATAGATATTCGGGAAATGGAGCCAGGTGTCGCCATCGAATTCCACGCGGCGCACGATGGGGGCGCCTGCTGCGCGATCGTTCATCGCACAGCCCTCGCGCTCGGGATCGACGAAGGTTTTCAGACCGACCTTGGTCATCACCCCCGGACGCCGCGCGGCCGCTTCGCGATGCATGTCGAACAGGATGCCGGAGGGCACGTTATAGGCAGCAACCCGATCCTCGACGACCATCTTCCAGATTTCCGGCATCGGCAGGTTCGACGAACCCGACGGATAGGATCCGGCCAGAACCGTGTCGAGCAGACCATCCTTGGCGATGTGATCGATGCCCTTCACACCGTACATGTCCCCCGCAGCGATCGGATGGATCATGGTCAGGTTCTGCGGATGTTGCTCCTGATCGAAGCGCTCGCCGATCGCCTTGAGCACGGAATCGGGGCAGCCCAACGCCGAAGACGAGGACACCGTGATGATAGCGCCATCCGCGATTTTCCCCACTGCTTCCGATGCACTGACGATCGTGCCCATAGTTCGCTTCTCCCAATCCAAATTGCCGACCCCAGACAAGATTTCAGTCGACGCGCCCCAAAAAGCTCAGCAAATAGGAACGTTCCAAATATCTATAGGAACGTTCCAAATTTGTGTCAAACGTTTTTAGCTGAACAAATTCATTCGATAGGACATGGAAACGAGACGATCGCGCGAAGAGGCCCCTTCTTGCCGTGCTAAGGAGGTCGACGCCCCGCGCAGAGCCTTGACGATGAGGAGCAACTGTCAACGGCGGGGTAAAATCCTGCCATCGGGCGGCGCAAAAACCGGCGACTTCGGGGTATGGGCGCGACGCGCACTATGAGACAGCGACCGGTCAACCGCGCTCCCCGGATAGCGGACAATTGACTGGCCGCCTTGGCCCGTGAAGGCCAAGCCTTCATCGGCTGGATCAGGCGGCGTCGGTGGACTTGCCTGCGCGGCTTTAGGCGAGCCGGAAATCGCGCTGAAGAGATGGCGAGCCAATGCTCATCTGGGCGCGCCACCAAATCCTTTCCGCATTTGCTCCACTGAACCGGAACCGGTGCGCCCGAATCTTATCGTTACGCCTCGGGGTCGAGCCTCACGAACGATATTCATAACCTGCCTCATGAAATTCACATGCGGAACAGTTTTTGAGGCAAAATCAGGCCCAAAACAGAGAAAAGCTCGGAAAACCGAAGTTTTCCGAGCTTTTCGCTTGGTTTATGGTGCCCAGGAGAGGACTCGAACCTCCACGCCTTGCGGCACACGGACCTGAACCGTGCGCGTCTACCAATTCCGCCACCTGGGCAGGTGTCGTGGAGCGCGAGATACATAGCGGCGCTGGGACTGTCAACGGGGATCGACACGAAAAATTCGCAAGCTTCGACTCTTCGGGTCTTTGGCCTTGTTCCCGCGGGGGCGAGGCGGTAATCAAAGAACGAAATTCTTGCAAGGAAAGGCCTCTGCCCATGTCCAAGCTGGTTACGATCTACGGCGGTTCGGGGTTCGTCGGGCGCTATATCGCGCAGCGCATGGCAAAGGACGGTTGGCGGATTCGCGTTGCGGTCCGGCGTCCGAACGAGGCGCTCTTCGTCAAACCCTACGGTGCGGTCGGGCAAGTCGAGCCGGTCTTCTGCAACATTCGCGACGATGCCAGCGTGCGCGCGGCGATGCAGGGCGCGGATGCGGTGATCAACTGCGTCGGTATTCTCGTCAATGAAGGAAAGAACAAGTTCGGCGCCGTGCAAGCCGAAGGTGCAGGGCGCGTGGCGCGTATCGCCGCAGAGATGGATGTGCCGAAACTGGTGCAGATCTCGGCCATCGGCGCCAATCCCGACAGCGAGAGCGAATATGCCCGCACCAAGGCTGCAGGCGAGAAGGCGGTGCTGGATGCCTATCCGCAGGCCGTGATCCTGCGCCCCTCGATCATTTTCGGCAACGAGGACGGGTTCTTCAACAAATTCGCCTCGATGTCGCGCTTCACCCCGATCCTTCCGATCACCGGTGGCCACACGAAATTCCAGCCGGTCTTCGTCGATGATGTCGCGAAGGTCGCGGTCATGGCGGCGGATGGCAAAGTGACCCCCGGCACCTATGAACTCGGCGGGCCGGATGTGGAGACGTTCCACGACCTGATGAAGCAGATGCTGACGGTGATTCACCGTCGTCGTCTCGTGCTGTCGCTGCCGCGCTGGATCGCGAGCATCCTCGGCGGCGTCTTCGATCTGGGCCAAGCCGTCACCGGCGGGCTGTTCACGAACCGCATCCTCACCCGCGATCAGGTGAAGAACCTGCAAGCTGACAATGTCGTGTCCGAGGGCGCGAAAGGCTTCTCCGATCTCGGAATTCAGCCTATGGCAATGGAAGCGGTGATGCCTGGCTACCTGTGGCGCTTCCGCCCCGGTGGGCAATATGACGACATCAAAGCTTCGGCGAAGAACCTTCGCAAGACATAACCCCCTCCTTCCTCCCCGGTGCCGCTTGCGGCGCCTCTCTGACCTAGGCGGTATTTCTTGAGCTATCTGAACGACGTTCTGCTCGGTGTGATCGAAGGGATCACCGAGTTTCTCCCGATTTCGAGCACTGGCCACCTGATCCTGGCCGAACATTGGCTTGGCACGCGCTCGGATACCTACAACATTGTCATTCAGGCCGGGGCGATCCTTGCCGTAACGCTGATCTACTGGCGTCGCCTGATGGAGCTGCTGTTCAACTGGCGCAATCCGGAGAACCGCGACTATCTCGCGAAGCTGACAGTGGCCTTCCTGATCACCGCCGTTCTGGGCCTGATCGTGAAGAAGATGGGCTTCGAGCTGCCGACAACGATCCAGCCCGTCGCCTGGGCGCTGGTGATCGGCGGTTTCTGGATGCTGTTTGCGGAACGCGTCGCGGACCGGCAGGCCGATAACAGCCAGATCTTCTGGCGCGTCGCGATCGCGGTCGGGATTGCGCAGATCGTGGCCGGGGTCTTTCCGGGCACCTCGCGCTCGGCCACGACGATTTTCGTGGCGATGCTTCTGGGCACCTCGAACCGGGCGGCAGCGACCGAATTCGCCTTCCTCGTCGGCATTCCCACCATGTACGCGGCGAGCGGCTACGAATTGCTCAAGCAGCTCAAGGACGGGACCGGCGGCAACGAGGATTGGGCCGGGCTCGGCATCGCTTTCGTCGTCTCGACCGTCACGGCTTTCGTCGCGGTGAAATGGCTCCTTGGCTATATTCAGGGGCACCGTTTCACCATCTTCGCGATCTACCGGATCGTGTTCGGCGGGCTCTTGCTGAGCCTTGCGGCGGTCGGTGTGCTAGGCTGACGGAAAGCGAATCGCTTTTCGGCAGCACGTCATCCTCAAGAAAATCAGGGTAAAGCAGCAATAAAGTAACCGAAGCTGACCTAATTTGAGCGAATTTGAGGTGCCTCTCAGCGCGCCTCTCGCAAAAAACACGCATTTAGGTCAGTCTTGCTTACTTTTATTGCTGTGGCAAGCGGTGTAGCAATGCGCACCCACCGGTTTTCTAGGGAGGCGCCACAATGGCCAAGCAACCGATGCTCAAGTTCGTCAAGACGGCGAAAGAGATGCCTCAGAAGCGCGACGCGAACGTGCGCTCCCATGATTTCAACGAAATCTATCGCGAATTCGCGGCCGAAAAGGCTGCCGAGCAGGCGAGCCGCTGCAGCCAATGCGGCGTGCCCTATTGCCACACGCATTGCCCGCTCCATAACAACATCCCCGACTGGCTGCGCCTGACTGCGGAAGGCCGTCTGCAGGAAGCCTACGAGATGTCGCAGGCCACCAACACCTTCCCGGAAATCTGCGGCCGCATCTGCCCGCAGGACCGTCTGTGCGAAGGCAACTGCGTGATCGAACAGTCGGGCCACGGCACCGTCACCATCGGCGCAGTCGAGAAATACATCACCGACACCGCCTTTGACATGGGCTGGGTTAAGCCGATCAAACCGGCAACCGAGCGCGCCGAAAGCGTCGGCATCATCGGCGCGGGTCCGGGCGGTCTGGCGGCCGCCGACGCGCTGCGTCGCGCTGGCGTGCAGGTTACGGTCTATGACCGTTACGACCGCGCGGGCGGCCTGATGACCTATGGCATCCCCGGCTTCAAGCTGGAGAAAGACATCGTCATGCAGCGCGTGAAGCAGCTGGAAGATGGCGGCGTCGAGTTCGTGCTGAACTGCAATGTCGGCACCGATATTTCCTTCGACGCGATCCGCGGCAAGCATGACGCGGTTCTTATCGCGACGGGCGTCTACAAGACGCGCGAGCTGACCGACGAGGGCGCAGACGCTGCGGGCATCGTGCGCGCGATCGACTATCTCACCGCCTCGAACCGCAAGAGCTTCGGCGACGACGTGGCCGAGTTCGAAGACGGCACGCTGAACGCTGAAGGCAAGCGCGTCATCGTCATCGGCGGCGGCGACACCGCGATGGACTGCGTGCGCACCGCGATCCGTCAGGGCGCCAAGTCGGTGAAATGTCTCTATCGCCGCGACCGCGCCAACATGCCGGGCTCGCAGCGCGAAGTGCAGAACGCCGAGGAAGAGGGCGTGGAATTCGTCTGGCTCTCCGCCCCCGCGGCCTTCTCGGGCAACCCGGTCACCAACTGCTCGGTGCAGCAGATGCGTCTGGGCGCGCCGGATGCCTCGGGTCGTCAGAGCCCCGAGAAGATCGAAGGCGGCATCTATGACGAAGAGGCCGATCTGGTGATCAAGGCGCTCGGCTTCGAGCCGGAGGACCTGCCCGGCGCTTGGGAGGCCGACGATCTGGAGACCACCCGTTGGGGCACCGTGAAGGCCGAATTCGGCACCCACGCGACCTCGATCCCCGGCGTCTACGCGGTCGGCGACATCGTGCGCGGCGCAAGCCTCGTCGTCTGGGCGATCCGCGACGGGCGCGAAGCGGCGGGCTCGATCCTGCGCTATCTCGAAAACGTGGCGGCGGTGGCGGCGGAGTGATCCGCGCCCTGCCGATCTGAAAAGGAATGTATGCGATGCGGTCGAATTTTCTCGGCATGGCGATCTGCGGGGGGCTGTTCAGCGCCCTGCCCGCCCATGCCGAAGACTTCGCGCCGCCGCAGGGCTGCGAGGTCTTCATGACCGTGCAGATGCATAACTGTCAGGTGGCCAATTACTACCGCTGCGCCGCCGATCCGGAGGGCGATCTGTGGACCGCATTCGCGGATGGCGAGGGCATCTATTACCTGAGCCATATCGATGCCGAAACGCGCTGGCTTGAAAGCGTGTCGACCGATACCGGCGAGATCGAGATGTTCGATCCGGGCGCATCGAAGGATGCTCCCTCGTTCTCGGCGCTCCTGTCGGACGGCAAGGACGATTACGATTTCGTCACGCGCTCGAATTACCGGGGCCTGCGCCGCTACGTCGGCAGCGATACCCTCACGGGCAAGTCGGTCAGCATCGACGATGTCCCGCTCGAGACGATCACCTTCGATCTGCGCGAGGATGACCAGAACGGCCAGACCGTCGCGACCCGCACCGGCACGCAATATATCTCGCGCAAATATCGCGTGTTTTTCAGCGGCGCGGAGCGGTTCGAGAACGATCAGGGCGACGTCGTGAGCTACGACGACAGCCCCGTGCGCTTCGACTTTCCCGGCGATCCCGGTTTCTCGACCGAGACGCCCGAATATGACTGCGACCTGATGATGACGCAGGCCGATCTTCGGCCCACGCAAGTCAGCCTCGCCCCCCTTTCCCGCTCTTTCTCCAAGGAGGCACTGCAATGACCAAATATGACGAAGCCTGGGTGGCCGCCGAGGAAGCGAAACGCCAGTGGATGAACGAGAATTCACTGTGGAAGGAAGAAGACGAGAAGGCGTCCTGCGGCGTCGGTCTCGTGGTGTCGATCGACGGTAAGGCCTCGCGCCGCGTCGTGGAGAACGGCATCGACGCGCTGAAGGCGATCTGGCACCGCGGTGCCGTGGATGCCGACGGCAAGACCGGCGACGGCGCGGGCATCCACGTCCAGATCCCCGCCCCCTTCTTCTATGACCAGATCCGCCGCACCGGCCACGAGCCGGACATGGAGAAAATGGTCGCCGTCGGTCAGGTCTTCCTGCCGCGCACCGATTTCGGCGCGCAGGAGCGCTGCCGCACAATCGTGGAATCCGAAGTTCTGCGGATGGGTCACTACATCTACGGCTGGCGCCACGTCCCGGTGAACACCGAAGTGCTGGGTGAAAAAGCCAATTCGACCCGCCCCGAGATCGAGCAGATCCTGATCCGCAACGACAAGGATATCGACGAGGAGCAGTTCGAGCGCGAGCTCTACATCATCCGCCGCCGTATCGAGAAAGCGGCGATCGCGGCACAGATCAACGGGCTCTACATCTGCTCGCTGTCGTGCCGCTCGATCATCTACAAAGGCATGATGCTGGCCGAGCAGGTCGCGGAATTCTATCCCGACCTGAAGGATGAGCGCTTCGAGTCCGCCTTCGCGATCTATCACCAGCGCTATTCCACCAACACCTTCCCGCAATGGTGGCTGGCGCAGCCCTTCCGGATGCTGGCGCATAACGGCGAGATCAACACGATCAAGGGCAACACCAACTGGATGAAGAGCCATGAGATCCGCATGGCCTCCTCGGCTTTCGGCGACAGCGCCGAAGACATCAAGCCGATCATCCCGGCGGGGGCGTCCGACTCCGGCGCGCTCGACGCGGTGTTCGAACTAATGGTCCGCTCGGGCCGCAACGCGCCGATGGTGAAGACCATGCTCGTCCCCGAGCCGTGGTCGAAATCCACCGACACGATGCCCTCCGCGTGGCAGGACATGTATGCCTATTGCAACGCCGTGATGGAGCCGTGGGACGGCCCCGCCGCGCTCGCGATGACCGATGGTCGTTGGGTCTGCGGCGGTCTCGACCGCAACGGTCTGCGTCCGCTGCGCTATGTCATCACCGGCGACGGCGTCCTGATCGCGGGCTCGGAAGCCGGCATGGTGCCGGTCGATGAGGCGAGCGTTGTCGAGAAAGGCGCGCTTGGTCCGGGTCAGATGATCGCGGTCGATATGCGCGAGGGCAAGCTCTACCACGACACCGAAATTAAGGACAAACTGGCCGCCGCCCAGCCCTTCGGCGAATGGGTCGGCAAGGTCACCGATCTGAACGCGATCCTCGTGGACGTCCCGGAGAACCCGAAATTCTCGGGCGGTGAGCTGCGCAAGCGTCAGGTCGCGGCGGGCTATTCGGTCGAAGAGATCGAACAGATCCTCGCGCCGATGGCCGAGGACGGCAAGGAAGCCATCGCCTCCATGGGCGACGACACGCCGCCTGCGGTTCTGTCCAAGCAATACCGCCCGCTGAGCCACTTCTTCCGGCAGAACTTCAGCCAGGTGACCAACCCGCCGATCGACTCGCTTCGCGAAAGCCGGGTGATGTCGCTCAAGACGCGCTTCGGTAACCTCAAGAACGTGCTCGACGAGGATAGCTCGCAGACCGAGATCTGGATCTTGGAGAGCCCGTTCCTCGCGAATTCCGAATTCGATCACATGCTCAACGAATTCGGCGAGCAGGTGACGATCATCGACTGTACCTTCCCGGCCAATTCCGATCAGGAGGCGCTGCGCGAGGGTCTGACCCGGATCCGTCAGGAAGCTGAAGACGCGGTGCGCTCGGGCGCGCTCCATATCGTGCTGAGCGATGAGGAGCAGGACGAGGACAAGGTCGCGATGCCGATGATCCTCGCGACGAGCGCCGTGCATAGCTGGCTGACGCAGAAAGGCCTGCGGACCTTCTGCTCGATCAACGTGCGCTCGGCGGAATGTATCGACCCGCATTACTTCGCGGTGCTGATCGGCTCGGGTGCGACCACGGTGAACGCCTATCTCGCGCAGGACACGCTGGCCGACCGGATCGATCGTGGTCTGCTGGGCGGCACTCTTGTCGACGCGATGCGCAAATATCGCGATGCGATCGATGCGGGCCTGCTGAAGATCATGTCGAAGATGGGGATTTCGGTGATTTCCTCCTATCGCGGCGGTCTGAACTTCGAGGCCGTGGGTCTGTCGCGTGCAATGGTCGCGGAATACTTCCCCGGCATGCATTCGCGCATCTCCGGCATCGGTCTGCACGGCATCCAGCACGCGCTGGAAGGTGTGCATGCCAAGGGCTGGAAGGGCGGTGAGGACGTTCTCCCGATCGGCGGCTTCTACAAGGCCCGCCGCACCGGCGAGGCCCATGCCTGGGGCGCGCAGTCGATGCACATGCTGCAATCGGCCTGTAACCGCGCAAGCTACGATCTGTGGAAGCAATACAGCTCGATGATGCGGGCGAACCCGCCGATCCATATCCGCGACATGCTGGATATCAAATCGCTGGGCAAGCCGGTGCCGATCGAAGAAGTCGAGTCGATCACCTCGATCCGCAAGCGCTTCGTGACGCCGGGGATGTCGCTCGGCGCACTGTCGCCCGAGGCGCACAAACTGCTGAATGTCGCGATGAACCGGATCGGCGCGAAGTCGGACTCGGGTGAAGGCGGCGAAGACCCGGCGCATTTCGTGCCCGAGCCCAATGGCGACAACCCGTCGGCGAAGATCAAACAGGTGGCGTCGGGGCGTTTCGGTGTGACCGCCGAATACCTCAACCACTGCGAAGAGCTTGAGATCAAGGTCGCTCAGGGCGCCAAGCCCGGCGAAGGCGGCCAGCTTCCGGGGATGAAGGTCACCGACCTGATCGCGCGTCTGCGGCACTCGACCAAGGGCGTAACCCTGATCTCGCCGCCGCCGCACCACGATATCTACTCGATCGAAGACCTTGCGCAGCTGATCTACGACCTCAAG
>NZ_DFRG01000040.1:0-8157 GCF_002378135.1 Thioclava sp. UBA3469 | reverse complement strand
ATCGGGCTCGGACAAGATCCTCAAGGCGATGAACCGCAAGCATACGGCGGAGAGCTATACCCGCCTGATCGAGCGCATCCGCGCCGCGCGCCCCGACATCGTGATCTCGGGCGATTTCATCGTGGGCTTCCCCGGCGAGACCGATCAGGATTTCGAGGACACGATGGCGCTGATCCGCGAGGTCAATTACGGGATGGCCTATTCGTTCAAATACTCGCCGCGCCCGGGCACGCCCGCGGCTGGCGCGAAAGGCGCGGTACCGGCCGAGGTCGCCGATGCGCGGCTGCAAGAGCTTCAGGCGCTTTTGACCTCGCAACAGCGGGCCTGTCAGGAGAGCATGATCGGGCGCGAAGTGAACGTGCTCTTCGAGAAGCCCGGGCGGCTGGACGGCCAGTGGGTCGGTAAGTCCGACTACCTGCAGGCGGTCCATGTCTCGGGCGAGGGGCTTGGCCCCGGCGTTCTGGCGAAGGTGCGGATCACCGGCACGGCGCCGAATTCGCTGGCGGGCGAGTTGATCTGAGTTCTCGTCGCGTTGACGTCTCAAATGAAAAGGGCCGCGTGATCCGCGGCCCTTTTGATTAGGTAGTCCTGACCGATCAGTTCGGGCCGGGCGGGTCGTTCGCGATCGCTTTCAGAAGCTCTCTACGCAGACCTTCGGGATTGCCCACGAGGCTCTCGTTCTTGCAGATCTGAGTCGCGAGGCCGTTCGCATCGCCGTAATCGTAACCGAAGGCCACCAGATCATCGACGAAGCTGCCCTGCGGGTGATCCCAGATCGTCTCGCGCCACGGGCCGCGGAAGCAGTCGATATGAATCTGTTGCTTGCGGGTCGGTCCGCAGACGGTCTGGTTGTTGACGTGATCGCGCCCGACCGGGCCGGTGTAGCAGCTCGTACCGGCCTGTGTGGCGCCAGCGAACGCCATACCGGTGAGCAACGCGGCGGCGGTGATTGCAATGGTCTTCATCTCTCGAGACTCTCCTGATCGGGCAGCGGAATAACATGCGGCGCTCAAGATCCCTCCGACCCGAGCGCCGTCAGGGTGCAGTTTGCCCTGAATAAACCTAAATTGGCGAGAGATTGTCGATATTTGCCGGGTTTGTGAGAACAATAGCCGAAAAAGACAGCGGGTGTTCCGATTGTTGCGACAGTGCTCGCGCTAGGGTTGTGGGGCCTTTGGCTTTTGCAGCCTGTTTCTGAGCCCCGAAGGTCCTTTTTCACAGCCAGCGATTCGGGAGTCATGACGCGGCGCGGCGAAGAGGTGGCATCCTCGGTCAGCGTATCGTCGCGCATCCCCTTGCGAAACCGAATTTGCCTAATAAATAGGCAATGCCGCCAAGCGGAACCGCGCCTGCGTTTTTTGGTTTCAGTTTGATGAAATTTGCTGCCGCGCCTAGGAGGGCGGGAAACCAGTGCTTGCGTGAATCCCCCGAGGCAGGCACCATATCTTTACCAAACCAGCTAAGGAGACTCTGTATTTGGGCTTCAGCGCGATCACACCCCCGCCTCGCTCTCAGGATGCTCACGAGACGCTTCTTGAGTTCCCCAACAACCGGCTGCTGATCGATCTTTGCGGTGAATTCGACCGCAATCTGGCCCAGATAGAGCACAAACTGCAGGTTCACATCCTGCGGCGTGGCAACCAACTGGCCGTGGTGGGCGAGCCCGAAGCGCAGTCGCAGGCCGCCGCCGTGCTGCATCAGCTGTATCAACGCTTGGAGCAGAATAAGCCGATCGACGCCGAAGAGGTCGATGCGGCGCTGCGCATGGCCGATCTGGGCGGCACCGGGACCACGGTCGACGAGCAGCTCGAGATGTTCGAGGCGGGCAAGTTCGAGATCCGCACCCGCAAGAAGCAGGTCGAGCCGCGCACCGAGGCGCAGAAGGCCTATGTGAAGCATCTCTTCGAGCACGAACTGGCCTTCGGGATCGGGCCTGCGGGCACCGGCAAGACCTATCTCGCCGTGGCCGTGGGTGTGACCATGCTGATCGGCGGTCATGTCGACAAGATCATCCTGTCGCGTCCGGCCGTCGAGGCGGGCGAACGTCTGGGCTTCTTGCCCGGCGACATGAAGGACAAGGTCGATCCCTATATGCAGCCGCTCTATGACGCGCTGAACGACTTCCTGCCGGCCAAGCAGCTCGCGAAGCTGCTGGAGGAGAAGCGGATCGAGATCGCGCCGCTGGCCTTCATGCGCGGTCGCACGCTGTCGAACGCCTTCGTGGTGCTCGATGAGGCGCAGAACGCCTCGACTATGCAGATGAAGATGTTCCTGACCCGTCTGGGCCAGGGCTCGCGGATGGTGATCACCGGCGACCGGTCTCAGGTGGACCTGCCGCGCGGGATGCCCTCGGGGCTGCAGGATGCAGAGCGTATCCTCGGCCATGTCGAGGGGATCAGCTTCAACTACTTCACCGCGAAAGACGTGGTGCGTCACCCGATGGTCGCGAAGATCATCGACGCCTATGACAAGGCAGAGGGCGAGTAAGTCCGCGGGGTTTTCGACGGAGTTTCAATCTGCCCGCGCCTCGGCGCGGGCATTTTGGTTTGTGGTGATGTGTCTGGAAGTCTGACAGAGGGACGCGCCCGAGCCTTGGGTGGGCGCGGCCCGGGGGCTGGTCGCCCTCGAACGGGTCCCCAACGAAAAACGCCCGGCCATTCGGACCGGGCGTTTTCAAATTCCATCGCGAAGAATTCAGCTCTCGGATTTGCCTTCGAGCGCCTCGATGCGGGCTTTCAGCGCCTCGTTCTCCTCGCGCGCTTTCTGCGCCATCGCCCGAACCGCGTCGAACTCCTCGCGGGTCACGAGGTCGCGGTCGGCCAGCCAGCGGTCCATCCAGCTTTTCATCGCCGTCTCGGCCTCGTCCTTCGCGCCTTGGGCCACGCCCATCGCGTTGGTCATCAGCTTGGACATTTCGTCGAACATCTTGTTGGGCGGCTGCATCGGCATCCCCTTGCGGTCAATTTCTGCTTCTCTGTCTATATGGGCCCCGGCGGTCCCGCTGGCAAGGTTGACTTCCCGGCCTGCGCAGGGCTTTCTCGCGGCGATTTCTGACAGGAGACCGCCTTGCTGCCTCTCGCCATTCCCTTCCCCGATTTCGATCCGGTGGCCATCACGATCCCCGGTCTCGGCCTGCCGATCCGCTGGTATGCGCTGGCCTATATCGCGGGGCTGATCGCGGGCTGGCAGATCATCGTGGCGCTGATGAAGCGCGATACGCTCTGGCCTCAGAACCGCGCGCCGATGAAGCCGGGCAAGGTCGAGGACCTGCTGACGGCGGTGATCATCGGCGTGGTGCTGGGCGGGCGGCTTGGCTTCATCCTGTTCTATGAGCCCGCGTGGTATCTGGCCCACCCGCTCGATATCGTGAAGGTCTGGCAGGGTGGCATGTCCTTCCACGGGGGCTTTCTGGGCACGCTGCTCGCAGGGTGGTGGTTCGCGCGACGGCATAACGTGCCCAAGCTGCAACTGGCCGATGCGATGGCGCTGGTCGCGCCGATCGGATTGTTCCTCGGGCGGATCGCGAACTTCATCAAGCCCGAGCTCTGGGGGCGGCCCACGGACGTGCCGTGGGGCGTGATCTTCCCCGGTGAGCTGGCGCAGACCTGTCTCGGGATCGCGGGGCAGGTGGACGGTACCTGCGCGCGCCATCCCTCGCAGCTCTATGAGGCGGGGCTAGAAGGGCTGCTGCTGGGCCTGATCCTCTGGAGCATGGTGTGGTTCGGTCGCTCGCTGAAGCGCCCGGGCCTGAGCCTCGGCGTGTTCCTGATGGGCTATGGCGCCGCGCGCGCATTCGTCGAGCTGTTCCGGCAGGGTGATCCGCAATTCGTGACCCTCGGCAATCCCTATGGCCACGTGATCCGCTTCACCGATGGCTGGGGTCTGACGATGGGGCAGGTGCTGTCGCTGCCGATGATCGCGGTGGGGCTGTATTTCGTGATCCGCGCGCTTCGGGCGCCGAAAGCCTCGTGACCCCGCTGGACGACATCCTTGCCGCGCAGATCGCGGCGGAGGGGCCGATGCGGCTCGACCGCTATATGAGCGCCTGCCTGCTGCATCCCGAGCATGGCTATTACGCGACCCGCGATCCGTTCGGGCGCGCAGGCGATTTCATTACGGCGCCGGAGATTTCCCAGATGTTCGGCGAGATGCTGGGGCTGTGTCTGGCGCAGGCGTGGCTCGATCAGGGTCGGCCCGCGCCCTTCGTGCTGGCCGAGGCCGGGCCGGGGCGTGGCACGCTGATGGCCGATATGCTGCGCGCGATGAAGGCGGTGCCGGGGATGGTGGAGGCCGCGCAGGTCCATCTGATCGAGGCCTCGCCCACCTTGCGCGAAATCCAGCGCGAGACGCTCGCGCCGCATCACGTCACGTGGCACGAGACCATCGACGGCCTGCCCGAGGGGCCGCTGTTCCTCGTCGCGAACGAGTTTCTCGACGCGTTGCCGATCCGGCAGTTCCAGCGGGACGGCGACGGCTGGGCCGAGCGGCAGGTGGGGCTGTCCGACGACGGCACGCTGACGCCCGGCCTCGCGCCGCCGTCGCGTCTCGAGGCGTTGGAGCCGCGCATGGCCGACACCGTGCCGGGCGATGTGGTCGAGACCTGCGCAGCCGCGGTGAACTTCACCGAGACGCTAGCGGCGCGGATTGCAAACCAAGGCGGCGCGGCGCTGCTGATCGACTATGGCAACTGGCATTCCAAGGGCGACACGTTTCAGGCGCTCAAGGGCCATGAGCCCGTCGATCCGTTTGCGGAGCCCGGCGAGGCGGACCTGACCGCCCATGTCGATTTCGAGCCTCTGGCGCAGGCCGCACAAGACGCGGGGGCCGCCGTCTCGGGGATGACTGCGCAGGGCGTTCTGCTGGAGCGGCTCGGCATCACGGCACGGGCGCAGCGCCTCGCGCAGGCGTTATCGGGAGCCGCGCGCGAGACCCATATCGCCGCGCATCGCCGCTTGACCCACCCCGAGGAAATGGGTCACCTGTTCCAAGCTCTGGCCCTCGTCGCACCTGCTGCGCCGCTGCCGCCGGGGTTCGATCCGAAGACCGTCTGAGCTATTGAGGAACGCGATGTCGACGATGCTCGAAATTCTGACCTCACCCGCCTTGGGAACCGTGAAGCACGGGTTCTTCACACGCAAGGGCGGGGCCTCCTCGGGTATTTTCGCAGGGCTCAACTGCGGTCCCGGCTCGTCGGATCAAAGCGAGGCGGTGCGCACCAATCGTGCCCGTGCCGCCGATGCGATGGGCGTGGAGCTGAACGCGCTGCAAGGCGTCAATCAGGTGCATTCGCCCGATGTCGCGGTGATCGAGGAGATCACCGATCCGCCGCCGCGCGCCGATGCGGCCGTGACCAAGGTGCCGGGCATCGCGATCTCGATCCTGACCGCCGATTGCCAGCCGGTCCTGTTCTCCGACCCGAAAGCGGGCGTTATCGGCGCAGCCCATGCGGGCTGGCGCGGCGCGATGGAGGGGGTGCTGGAGAACACGCTCGACGCGATGGAGCGTTTGGGCGCGCATCGCGAGAACATCACCGCGGTGATCGGGCCGTGCATCTCGGTCCATTCCTACGAGGTCGGCGAAGACTTCATGGAGCAGTTCCTGATGGAGGACATGGACTACAGCCGGTTCTTCTCGCCCGGGCCCTCGGGAAAGCCGCATTTCGACCTGCCTAGCTTCTCGCTGCACAGGCTGCGCGAGGCAGGCGTCGGCGAGGCGGAATGGATGCGCCGCTGCACCTATCAGGAACCCGAGCGCTTCTATTCCTATCGCCGCACGACCCATGCGGGCGAGGCCGATTACGGGCGTCTGCTCTCGGCGATCCGGCTCTGATCCGGGTGCGCGGGCGGCGCGCTGCGCGCTGCGCGGGGCCGACAGGGTCGCTGAAACAATCGACCCTGCCGCATTCCTTCGTTTCCTTGCTCGAAAAAATCCAACTCCCGCCCCATGCTGGCCCCATTGCGTGGGCAGAACAGTCCCGAACCGGATCGAAAACGATCTCGTGACGAGGGGACAAAGATATGAACAAAACTCAACCGACCCGCCGCTGGATGAAAGCCGCCGTGGCCTCCGCTCGCGACTGCGACACGCGGATGCCCTGGGCCCGCAAGGCGCGCCCTTCTTCGCAGACCGGCCGTCCTGTGGCGTCCGCTCCGCGCCAGGTCAGCGCAGCACAGTGACCTCCCTTCTCGCGCGGCGATCGTAATTGGTCATGCTGATCGCAATGCGAGACCTGGCCGGGCGCTGCCACGCCCGGCCATTTTCATCACCCGTCTCCAGTGTCTCTGGGGGCGGGTGATTCGCTTTGAATGTGGTGAGACTGTGGCCGTTTGTGCGCGGTCGGGAAACGTGCCGTTAGGGCAGGGGCTGACTGCTCGGCGATCGCGAGACAATCGCGTCAATAATTTGACGGCCTCGCACGTTTTAGCCATGTTGTGAGCGTCTCTCTGCAACCGGTGGGGGCCGATGCAGCCGTGAGAAGACCGAAAGGCCTATCGCATGAATCTACCCCACCGGACGGCAGCTGCCGCGCTACGTCCCACCGAAACCGAACCGCCTCTGCCGCGCCCTTTGCGTGCGAGTCCGAATGCGCCGAAACGCGCCCTGCGCGCTTCCGCGATGACCCGCCGCTATGCCGCGTGGTGGCTGGAGGCGAACGGCTTCATCGAAGAAACCTCCCGCGTCGCCCCGGCGATTCCGCTGTTCGAGGAAGCGTTCTCCGCCTTGGCGCGCGGTGCCGTGATCGCGACCGAGGAAGGTCCGGTCTCGGTTGAAGATCTGGTGCCCGGGATGCGGGTTCTGACCGCCGACGAGCGCGTCGAGACCATCACCTGGAAAGGCTCGATGACGATGTTCCCGGCGGCGAAGGACGTGGCCGCGCGGATGATCCGCGTGACCGCCGAAGCCTTCGGACACGGCCGCCCGTCGCAGGATCTGGTGCTGGGTCCGCATGCGCGGATTTGCCTGCGCGATGCCCGGCTGCGCGGGCGTCTGGGCATCGAGGCGGCCTATGCGCCGATCGCGGCCTTCGTCGATGGGGTGAGCGTCATCGAGGTCACGCCGATCTCGCCGGTCTCCGCCTATCATCTGGTGCTCGAGCAGCATGGCTCGCTCAAGGTCGGCGGCATGGAGGTCGAGAGCTTCCATCCCGGCGAAGGGTTCGAGCGGATGATCGACCCGCGGATGGCCGAGCTGTTTCTCGCGCTGTTTCCGCAGATGGACAAGCTGCGCGAGTTCGGCCCGCTCGCCGCGCCGCGGCTGACCCGGTTCGAGGTCGAAGAAATGCTAATCTGATCGGGGCCTTCAGGGGTAAAGGTTCCGGTCGGAGTTGACAGTGCTTGTGGGGAGCCGGTCACGGAAACGCCGCGCGTTGAGAACCTCGCGCGGCGTTTTTTCGTTTTCAGAACGGGGCGGGAGGATTACTCCTCCATCGCCTCCAGCTCGTCGATGAAGCCTTCGATCATCGACAGGCCCTTGTCCCAGAAGGCCGGGTCGGACGCGTCGAGGCCGAAGGGCGCGAGCAGTTCCTTGTGGTGCATCGAGCCGCCCGCTTCCAGCATCGCGAAATACTTGTCCTGGAAGCCCTCGGGCGCGGCCCCGTAGGCGGCGTATAGCGCGTTCACCAGACCGTCGCCGAAAGCGTAGGCATAGACGTAGAAGGGCGAGTGGACGAAGTGCGGGATGTAGGACCAGAAGGTCTCGTAACCTTCCATGAACTCGAATGCCGGGCCGAGGCTCTCGCCCTGCACCGACATCCACAGCGCGTTGATATCCTCGGGCGTCAGTTCCCCTTCGGCGCGGGCTGCATGCAGCTTGCACTCGAAATCGTAGAAGGCGATCTGGCGCACGACCGTGTTGATCATGTCCTCGACCTTGCCGGCCAGAAGCGTCTTGCGCTCCTCCTTGGTCTTTGCGGCAGCCAGCAGCTTGCGGAAGGTCAGCATCTCGCCGAAGACCGAGGCCGTCTCGGCCAGCGTCAGCGGCGTGTTGGCCAGCATCTCGCCCTGCTTTGCAGCCAGCACCTGATGGACGCCGTGGCCCAGCTCATGCGCCAGCGTCATCACGTCGCGCGGTTTGCCGAGGTAGTTCAGCATCACGTAGGGGTGCACGGTCGTCACGGTCGGATGCGCGAAGGCGCCCGGCGCCTTGCCCGGCTTCACG
>NZ_DFRG01000259.1:12692-12883 GCF_002378135.1 Thioclava sp. UBA3469 | reverse complement strand
ACGGCCGGCGATAGCAGCGCTCAGGTCAGCTTCTCCGCCCCGGCCTCGAATGGCGGCGCCCCGATCACCACCTATACCGCGACCGCCACGCCGGGCGGGTTGACCGGCACCAGCACGACCGCCTCCCCGATCACGGTGAACGGCCTGACTAATGGCACCAGCTATACCTTCACCGTCACCGCGACGAATTC
>NZ_DFRG01000259.1:0-12397 GCF_002378135.1 Thioclava sp. UBA3469 | reverse complement strand
CTTCACCGTCACCGCGACGAATTCCGTCGGTACGAGCCCGGCTTCCAGCCCCTCGAACGCGGTAACGCCGAAGGCGGCGCAGACCATCACCTTCGCCAATCCGGGCGCGCAGACCTACGGCACCTCGCCGACGCTGAGCGCAACCGCTTCGTCCGGCCTGACGGTCAGCTTCTCTTCGACGACAACCGGCGTCTGCACGATCACTTCGAGCGGCGCTCTGACCTTTATCTCGACCGGCACCTGTACGATCGACGCCGATCAGGGGGGCGATGGCACCTATAACGCCGCCCCGACCGTCTCGCAGAGCTTCGCCGTGAACGCGGTCGTGCCAAGCGCACCCACAATCGGCACCGCGACGGCAGGCGATAGCCAAGCCGAGGTCAGCTTCACCCCGCCCGGTTCCGACGGCGGCGCGACGATAACCGGATACACCGTGACCTCCACGCAAGGTGGGCTCACCGGAACCGGGACTGGCTCACCGATTACGGTAACGGGCCTCACGAACGGCACCAGCTACAGCTTCACCGTCACCGCGACGAATTCCGTCGGAACGAGCCCGGCCTCCAGCCCCTCGAACGCGGTGACCCCGAAGGCCGCTCAGACGATCACCTTCGCCAATCCGGGCGCTCAGACCTACGGCACCTCGCCGACGCTAAGCGCAACCGCTTCGTCCGGCCTGACGGTCAGCTTCACGTCCTCCACGACGAGCGTCTGCACGATCACCTCGAGCGGCGCTCTGACATTCGTCTCGGCGGGCACCTGCTCGATCGACGCCGATCAGGCGGGCAATGGCAGCTATCTTGCGGCGCAAACCGTCACGCAGAGTTTCACGATCAACCCGACCACGGCTCCTCCGCCGACGAATGTCACAGCCGTCGCCGGCGTCGAGAGCGCCACCGTGAACTTCACCCCACCCACCGATACCGGGGGCGCGCCGATCCAGGATTACACAGTGGTGTCTTCACCTGGAAACAAAACCGCGAATGGCACCGGCACGTCGATCACCGTCAACGGATTGACCGCCGGTACGGCTTATACGTTCACGGTCAGCGCCGATAACGGCTACGGATCGGCCGGGTTCTCAGCGCCCTCGAACAGCGTCACGCCGACGGCGGGCCAAACCATCACTTTCGCCAATCCGGGTGCGCAGGATTACGGCACCTCGCCGACGCTGAGCGCAACCGCGTCCTCCGGCCTACCGGTCAGCTTCTCTTCGACCACCACCGGTGTCTGCACCATCACCTCGGGCGGCGCGCTGACCTTCGCCTCGACCGGCACCTGCTCGATCGATGCCGATCAGGCGGGCGACAGCACCTATAATCCCGCGCCGACCGTCTCGCAGAGTTTCGCCGTGAACGCGGTCGTACCGGGCGCGCCGACGATCGGCACCGCGACGGCGGGAGATGGGCAGGCCGAGATCAGCTTCACCCCGCCCGCCTCCGATGGCGGCGCGACGATCACCGGATACACCGTGACCTCCTCGCCGGGTGGCTTCACCGGAACCGGGACCGGCTCGCCGATCACGGTGAACGGCCTCACGAACGGAACCAGCTACAGCTTCACCGTCACCGCGACCAACTCTGCGGGCACCGGCCCGGCCTCGGCCGCGTCGAACAGCGTCTCGCCGCTGGCGGCGCCCACCGCGAATGCCGTGAGCCTCACCGTAGGATATGGCTCGACCGACACCGCGGTGCCGCTGAATTTCTCCGGCGGCGCGGCGACATCGGTCACGGTCGCCTCCGGGCCCAGCCACGGCTCGACCAAGGTGAGCGGCACCACGATCAGCTATACGCCCACGGCGGGCTATCACGGCGCGGACAGCTTCACCTATACCGGCACGAACGCGACGGGCACCTCCGCCCCCGCGACGGTCACGATCACCGTCTCGGCGCCCACCTTCACCGTCACCTCGGGCGCGCTGTCGGATGGGCAGGTCGGCACGAGCTACTCGGCCACGCTGAGCGTCTCGGGCGGCACCGGACCCTACACGTTCGACACGGCGGCGAAGACCGGTTCGTTCCCGCCGGGGCTGTCGCTCTCATCCACCGGGACTCTCAGCGGCACGCCCAGCGCCAATGGCAGCTACAGCTTCACCGTAAGCGGCCATGATTCAAGCACACCGAATGCGAGCTTCCAAAGCACCACGATCACCATCGCGATCCAGCGCGCCGCCCCCACGATCACCGCGATCAGCCCGGCACAGGGGTCGGCCAGCGGCGGCACCTCCGTCACGCTGACGGGGAGCGATTTCACCGGCGCGACGGCGGTCAGCTTCGGGGGGAAGGCCGCGAGCGGCTTCACCGTCAATTCCGACAGCCAGATCACCGCGACCGCGCCTTCGGGCACCGGCACGGTGCATGTAAGCGTGACCGCGCCGGCCGGCACCTCGAGCGCCACCAGCGCGGATCAGTTCGCCTATCTGTCAAATGTCGCGACGCTCTCGGCGCTGAGCGTGAGCCAGGGCACGTTGAGCCCCGTGTTCAGTTCGGGCACGAGCGGCTATTCGGTGGACCTGCCCTATGGCACGGGCTCGATAACCGTCACGCCGACGGCCACGGATAGCGGCGCGAGCCTCACCGTGAACGGCAATGCGACCGCCTCGGGCAGCGCCTCGGCGCCAGTCTCGCTGGCGACGGGAGCGAACACGATCACCGTGGCCGCCACCGCAGCCGATGGGATCGCGACGCAGAGCTACACGATCACCGCCACCGTGGCGCGCCAGACCGATACGATCACCTTCGCGCCGGTCAGCTCTCCGGTGCGGATCGGCAGTGCGCCTTTCGCAGCAACCGCGACGGCGAGCTCTGGCCTGACGGTGACGCTGAGCAACGCGACGCCGTCGGTCTGCACGCTCAGCGGCGCTGTGGTCACGCCGGTCGCGGCGGGTAGCTGCCAGATCACCGGCACGACCGCCGGCAATGCGAGCTACGCGCCGGGCAGCGCCACGCTGACGGTTCTGGTCGAGGTGGCCCCCGATCCGACACAGGATCCGGATGTGATCGGGATCGTGACCGCGCAGAACACGATGGCGATGCAATTCGCCCGCACGCAGATCGGGAACTTCTCCTCGCATCTCGAAGCGCTGCGCGACGGCAATGGCCTGCGCGACAGTTTCGGCGCGCGTCTCGGCATTCCCAGCGTGACCCGCGCGCGCGGTTTTGCCGACCCGGTCGATCCGTTCGAGAACCAGACCGGTCGCACGCCCGCGCCGAGCCGAGGGGCTACGCGTGGCGCAGCTCCCACGCCGACCCCATCCGTCTCGACCAGCGGCGCCTCCGAAAACCTGTTCGGCCCGCAAACCGCGATCTGGACGGCGGGCACGCTGAACCTGACGAAGGACGGCGCGATCGACCTCCATAGCAACGGGCTCAGCGCGGGTCTCGACTACCAACCCAGCGCGGACGCGATCCTCGGGCTCGGGCTCGGCTATGGCAACGGTCGCTCGGATATCGGCAGCGATGGTTCGAAGACCAGTGGGCATAGCGTGAACGCGGTGGTCTACGGGACCTTCCGCACCGGCGAACGCGGCTTTGTCGATGTGCTGGCGGGCTATGGCACACTGGGCTTCGACAGTCGCCGCGCGATCTCGGGCGGGCCGGATATGGCCTACGGTTCGCGCGATGGCTCTCAGGTCTTCGCACAGGTCCGCGCGGGGATGGAGTTCCGGCAGGATAACTGGATGCTCTCGCCCTATGCGGGGATGCAGGTGATCTCGGGGCATCTGAATGCCTTTACCGAGCGCACTGCGGACCCGGCCGATGCGCTGAGCTTCGACCGTCAAAGCTTCGGCTCGACCCAGCTCGACTTCGGCCTGCGCGGCGGCTTCACCCGAAAAACGAGCTTCGGGACGGTCTCGCCGAACTTCCGGCTGGAATATAACCGGGTGATGAACCGCGATATCGCCGCGGGGATGAGCTATGCGGATCTGGTGAACGGCTCGCAATATGTGCTGAACCTGCCGCAATCCGATCAGGACCTGCTCACGATCGGGCTGGGCACGAATATCGCCTTCGAGGGGGGCACGCAGCTCAGCATCGACCTGCGCAACACCTCGGGGTCGAACAGCCACAGCAACAGCATCTCGCTGAGACTGTCCAAGCAGTTCTGACGCGGGAGACAGGCGAAAACCAAACGGGGCGAGGATGTGTATCCTCGCCCCGTTCCTGTTTCAGCCTGACGCCTTGGGATCATTCATAGACCAGCTTGGGCGGCTCGTGCGCAGGCTTATGCTTCCGCCTGCGCACTCATTTGCTTTTTCTGGTACTGCTTCAACTCACCCGGCTCAGCCGCATTTGGAGTGGCCGCAATCGGCGCAGGTCATGCAGCCTTCGACCATCCGCAGGGCGTAGGAGCCACAGGACGGGCAGGCTTTGCCGCGGGGGGCTTCGCCGATGGCCATGCGGTCGGCCTCGGGGTCGGATTTCAGACCCAGCCCTTCGCCTTCGAGGAAGCCGATAGAGATCATGTGACGCTCGATCACGCCGCCGATCGCCGCGAGGATCGAGGGGATGTATTTGCCCTGCATCCAGGCCCCGCCGCGCGGATCGAACACGGCTTTGAGCTCCTCGACCACGAAGGACACATCGCCGCCGCGCCGGAACACCGCCGAGATCATCCGCGTCAGCGCCACGGTCCAGGCGAAATGCTCCATGTTCTTCGAGTTGATGAAGACCTCGAAGGGACGGCGGTGACCGCCTTGGACGATATCGTTGATCGTGATGTAGATCGCGTGCTCCGAGCCCGGCCACTTGATCTTGTAGGTCGAGCCTTCGAGCGCCGCGGGACGATCCAGCGGCTCGGTCAGGTAGACCACATCGGCGCCTTCATCGACTTCCGGCGCATCTTCGGAGGTCTCCGACACGCTGAGCACCGAGCCGGTCACGTCGTTCGGACGGTAGGTGGTGCAGCCTTTGCAGCCGGTGTCCCAGGCTTCCATGTAGACCGATTTGAACGCCTCGAAGGGGATATCCTCGGGGCAGTTGATGGTCTTGGAGATCGAGCTGTCGATCCATTTCTGCGCCGCGGCTTGCATGCGCACGTGATCCATCGGGGCAAGCGTCTGGGCGTTGACGAAATAGTCGGGCAGCGGTTTGTCCCCGAACTTGTCGCGCCACATCTGCACCGCGTAATCAACCACTTCTTCCTCGGTGCGCGAGCCGTCGGGCTGCAGCACCTTGCGCTTGTAGGCATAGGCGAAGACCGGCTCGATGCCCGAGGACACGTTGCCCGCATAGAGCGAAATCGTCCCGGTCGGCGCGATCGAGGTCAGCAGCGCGTTGCGGATACCGTGTTCGCGGATCGCCTCGCGCACGTCGTCATCCATCTGCATCATGTTGCCCGAGGCGAGGTATTTCTCGGCATCGAAGAGCGGGAACGGACCCTTCTCCTTGGCCAGATCGACCGAGGCGAGATAGCTCGCCCGCGCGATCTGCTTCATCCAGGCTTCGGTCTGCGCGGCCGCCTCTTCCGAGCCATAGCGCAGACCAAGCATCAGAAGCGCGTCGGCGAGACCGGTCACGCCCAGCCCGATACGACGCTTGTTCTGCGCCTCTTCGCGCTGTTGCTCCAGCGGGAAGCGCGAGGCGTCGACCACGTTATCCATCATCCGGATGGCAAGGCGCACCATCTCGTCGAGCTGCTCCGGGTCCAGACCCGCATCTGCCTCGAACGGGTTCGTCACGAGCCGCGCGAGATTGATCGAGCCCAGCAGGCACGCGCCATAGGGCGGCAGGGGCTGCTCGCCGCAGGGGTTGGTCGCGGCGATCTGCTCGACATAGTTGAGGTTGTTCATCTTGTTGATGCGGTCGATGAAGATCACGCCCGGCTCGGCGTAGTCATAGGTCGCGCGCATGATCTTGTTCCACAGATCGCGGGCGTTCAGCGTGTGATAGACCTTGTCGCCATATTTCAGATCCCACGGACCATCGGCCTTCACGGCCTCCATGAAGGCGTCGGTCACCAGCACGGACAGGTTGAACATCCGCAGACGGGCCGAATCCTGCTTGGCGGTGATGAAGCTCTCGATATCGGGGTGATCGCAGCGCATCGTCGCCATCATCGCGCCGCGACGCGAGCCTGCCGACATGATCGTGCGGCACATCGCATCCCAGACATCCATGAAGCTCAGCGGACCGGACGCATCGGCGGCAACGCCTTTCACCTCGGCCCCACGCGGGCGGATGGTGGAGAAGTCGTAGCCGATTCCCCCGCCCTGCTGCATCGTCAGCGCGGCTTCCTTCAGCATGTCGAAGATGCCGCCCATGTTGTCAGGGATCGTGCCCATGACGAAGCAGTTGAACAGCGTCACCGCGCGGCCGGTGCCGGCACCTGCGGCGATCCGGCCCGCGGGGAGATATTTGAAATCTTCCAGCGCGCCGTAGAATTTCTCTTCCCATTTCGCGGGCTTATCCTCGACCTCGGCCAAGGCGCGCGCGATCCGACGCCAGCTATCCTCGACGGTCGCGTCGATCGGGGTCCCGTCCTGTTCCTTCAGACGGTATTTCATGTCCCAGATCTGTTCGGCAATCGGGGCGGCAAAACGGCTCATGAGGTCCTCGCTGGCAGCAGTTCGAGTGAGGTAAAAATCGAGCGCCCCCTCCGCATATCGTGCGTCGGGGGCGGGCTGACACTATACCTAAGGCCTCTTCGCATGACCAGACGCAAATCGGACATTGCCGTCGCGGGAGCGAAAACCTAATTAAGGGGCATGGGTGACAAAGTGGTGAATCTGATCAAGCTTTGCGTCGGCGCCGAGAAGGTCGAGGACCTGATCGCGTGGCAGGCCAGCCGCTATGGCAAAGGCCCGGCCATGCATGTGACGCGCATGTGGCCGAAACGCGCGGACGAGATCCTGAATGGCGGGTCGCTGTACTGGGTCTTCAAGGGCGCGGTGCTGGCACGTCAACGCATTCTGGAACTGTCCGAAGTGATGGGCGCGGACGGGATCGCGCGCTGCGCGATCGTGCTCGACCGCGAGGTTGTCCGCACCGAGGCCCTATCGCGTCGCCCGTTCCAGGGCTGGCGCTACCTGAGCCCCGATGATGCGCCCCGCGACTTGCCCAAAGGTCGCGACCGCGAAGAGGCCCTGCCCCGCGAGCTTGCCGTGGCGCTGTCGGAAATCGGCCTGCGTTAAGAGGCGAGCCAGCTTTCCGCCTCTCCTTGCGCGGTGAAGATGCGAAATGCGCCGCCCTCGCCCTGCATGCTCGCCTCGGAGCGCATATCCTCCGGCACGACCAGCGCACAGCGCCCAGCCTGACCGTCTTCGCAGCTTTGACGCAGCCCGCCGATCAGTTCCGCCATGTAGCCATCGAAGCGCGGCGCGACGACCACCATCATCCGATCCGCGGCCCCGACGAGGCGCATCGCCTCGGTCACATCATGTTTAAGAACAGTGCCGGAGGCGATCAGACCGACCACACCTGCGGGGCTTTTCTCCATCGACTCGATCATCGTGGAATTCCTTTGTTCGAACACCAAAAGGCGAGGCGCTGCGCCCGCCTATAAGCTGAACGGAAGGATGATCGGCGCGGTTCCGGCCACAGGCGCGACCGTTACCACACCGTTACCACGTGGCAGGCTCAGCCACGCAGCGATTGCACCCGCGCGACAAGCTGCCGGGTGGAGCCGTCCTTGCCCTCGCCCGCATCCTCGCCCTTCAGCACCGGCGCCAGCGCCAGCGCCAGCTCCTTGCCAAGCTCCACGCCCCACTGATCGAAGCTGTTGATGCCGAGAATGACGCCCTCGACGAAGACACGGTGCTCATAAAGCGCGACAATCCCGCCGAAGACCTCGGGGGTCAGTTTCGGATAGAGCAGCGTGGTCGACGGGCGCGAGCCCGGAAAGACGCGGTGCCGCGCCTGACGGTCCAGCTCGTCTCCCTCGAAGCCCTTCTTGCGCATGATCTCAGTCGCTTCAGCCAGCGAGCGCCCGCGCATCAGCGCCTCGGATTGCGCCAGACAGTTGGCCACGAGCAGCGTATGCTGATGCGCCAGATCGGGCTCATGCCCCTCGGCTGCGACCATGAATTCGCACGGAATGACCCGCGTGCCCTGGTGGATCAGCTGATAGAACGCGTGCTGGCCGTTGGTGCCCGGCTCGCCCCAGACGACGGGGCCGGAATTGTAGGGCAGGTCCTTGCCATCCATGCTGACGCGCTTGCCGTTGCTCTCCATCTCCAACTGCTGGAGATAGGCCGGCAGCCGTGCTAGCCGTTGATCATAGGGCAGAACCGCGCGCGTGGCATAGTCGCAGAACTGGTTGTGCCAGATGCCGACCAGCGCCAGCAGCACCGGCAGGTTGTCCTTGAATTCGGCCTTGCGGAAATGCGCGTCCATCGTGGCCGCGCCCTTCAGGAACCCCGCGAAACCCTCCGACCCGATCGCGATCATCAGCGACAGCCCGATCGGCCCCCACATCGAATAACGCCCGCCGACCCAATCGGCGAAGCCGAAGACGCGGGCCTGATCGATCCCGAAGGCGGCGGTCTTCTCAGCCGAGGTCGAGAGCGCCGCGAATTGCTGCGCCGGGTCCGCGACCTTCTCGGCCATCCACCGCTTCGCGGTCTCCGCATTGGTCATCGTCTCGATCGTGGTGAAGGTCTTGGAGGCGACGATCACCAGCGTCGTTTCCGGGTTCAGACCGGCCAGCGTGTCATGGATATGCGCCCCGTCCACGTTGGAGACGAAATGGCAGCGCGGTCCGTCGTGATAGGGCGCAAGCGCGAGCGTCGCCATCGCCGGGCCCAGATCCGAGCCGCCGATGCCGATATTCACCACATCGGTGATCTTGCCGCCCTGCCCCGTGAACTTGCCCTCGCGGACATCGCGCGCAAACGCTTCCATCCGGGCATAGGTCGTGCGGACCTCGGGCATGACGTTCTCGCCATCGACGAACACGTCCGTCTCGAGATTGCGCAGCGCGGTATGCAGCACCGCGCGGCCCTCGGTGTCGTTGATCTTCTCACCGGTGAACATCGCTTCGGCACGGGCCGCGACCTCCTTCTCCTCGGCCAGCTTCACCAACAGATCGAGCGTCTCCGCATCGATATTGGTCTTGGAGAAATCGAACAGAAACGGCCCGGTTTCGCGGCTGAACCCCGCAGCGCGATTACCCTTTTCGAACAATTCTCCGATTTCGCGGGATTGTACGGATTGCGCCTTGTCGAGGAGGTCTTGCCAGATGGTCATCGCTTGCTCTGCCCAGTTATTCAGCCCAGTGAACGGTCGCGTCCTTGAGAACGGCGCGCACCGGCGCCTGTTCCACAGGGAGCCTTTCGGCTTTTTCGATCGCCTCGCGCTTCTCAGCGCCGGTGATCAGGATATGCGTATACATCGCGTCGCGCAGCACGGGCGCGGACAGGGTGATACGCGGCTCGCCCGCAGCTTCGGCCCGCATCGGCAGCAAGATCGGCGCATCGTTCGACAGCGCCTCTTTCAGCCGGTCGGCACCCGGGAACAGGCTCGCCGTGTGCATATCCGAGCCCATGCCCAGAAGCAGGACGGAGATCGGCAGATGCGGCGCGATGCCCTCGGCTAGTTCTTCCATCTTGTCCTCGGGACGCTCCGCCTCGGCATAAAGCGGCACGAGCGTCGCCGCCGCCGCGCGGCCCTTCAGGAGCCGCGCATGGATCAGGCGCGTATTCGAACGCTCCGAGCTTTCGGGCACCCAACGCTCGTCATTGAGGAGCACCGCGACCTTGGACCAGTCCAGATCAATGTCGGAAAGAATGTCGAAGATCGGTCCCGGCGTGGAGCCGCCGGGCACCGACAAGGTCGCGCGGCCCTCGTTGTTGATCGCTGCGCGCAACTGGCTCGCGATGCGGTCCGCAAGCCCCATCATCAGCATCTCGCGATCGGGATAACTCTCAAAATTCATTCGCGAATCTCCCGCCAGCGGCGTCCGTCGCGATGCATCAGCATCAGCGCGTCATCCGGCCCCGACGCGCCGCTGTCATAGGTTTGCGGCTTGTCGCCACGCGCCTCCCAGCCCTCGATGATCGGGTCGGTCCAGGCCCAGGCGGCCTCGACCTCGTCACCGCGCATGAACAGCGTCTGGTTGCCGCGGATCACATCCATGATCAGGCGTTCATAGGCGTCGGTGATGTCGGCCTCGTCGCCCAGAGCTTCCGCGAAGGACATGTCGAGCGGCACCTGCACGAGGCGCATCCCGCCCGGCCCCGGCTCCTTGATCATCATCTTCAGGTTCATGCCCTCATTGGGCTGCAGCCGGATCACCAGCACGTTCTCGCGCCACTCGCCCTCGGCGTCGTCGAAGATCTGGTGCGGCGGCTCTTTGAAGGTAATCGCGATCTCGGATGTACGCGCGCGCAGCCGCTTGCCGGTGCGCAGATAGAAGGGCGTGTTCACCCAGCGCCAGTTCGCGACATGGCATTTCATCGCGATATAGCTCTCGGTCGTCGACTCCGGGTCCTCGGCATCTTCAAGATAGCCGGGCGCATCCTTGCTGGCCGCGTATTGGCCGCGCACGATATCGGCGGGCTGGACGGGCTGGAGCGCGCGGATCACCTTGAGTTTCTCGTCGCGCACCGCATCTGGATCGAAGTGGTAGGGCGGCTCCATCGCGATCAGGCACAGAAGCTGCATCATGTGGTTCTGGACCATGTCGCGCATCGCGCCCGACTTGTCATAATACGACCCGCGACCGCCCACACCCACCGTTTCAGCCACGGTAATTTGCACATGATCAACAAATTGGCTGTTCCAGAGCGGTTCGAACAGGATGTTGGCGAAGCGCACAGCCATCAGGTTCTGCACCGTCTCTTTGCCGAGATAATGGTCGATCCGGTAGATCTGCGTCTCGTCGAAATACTCCGCCAGCGCCGCATTGAGCGCCTTGGCCGAGGCGAGGTCGCGCCCGAACGGTTTCTCGACCACGATCCGCGCCTCCGGCCCCGCGATACCGCGCGTGTGGAGGCGCTCGGCCAGATCGCCGAACAGCGCCGGTGCCACCGAGAAGTAGAACGCATTGACGGTGTCGTCGCGGACTTTCGACTTCAGATCGTCCCAGCCGCCATCGCCTTTCGCGTCGATCGCGACATAGTCGAGCATCGGCAGGAAGCCGTCCAGCGCGCCTTCGTCGTCGCATTTATTGCCGCCGAATTCGGCGATCGCGGCGCGGGTCTGGTCGCGGAATTCCTCTGCGGTCATCTCCGAGCGCGCAGCCCCGATAATGGTGGATCCTTCGGGAATTTGACCGGCGCAATAGCGGCGAAACAGGCCGGGGAGAATTTTGCGATTGGCGAGGTCGCCAGTGGCGCCGAAAATCACCAGATCGAAACGATCGACGGGAATGACGCGCGAAACCATGGGCTGCTCCGTGTTTGGGGTCCGTTAGCGCTAACGACCCCCTTTTACTCACCTTACCTGAACAAGTCTAGCATGGGAGCGACACGAGACAACGCGAGGGCGCAGATTAAGCGCTCTCACGCGAAAGAAACGCCTCAAGCGCCTGAATTTCCGGCACGATTTCTTCGGCCATACCATCTGCGAAAGTCATGAAATCGGCACGCGTTTCGGGCGGAACGGACAGAAGCACCGGAAAATCGGAGGCCATCGCCTGTGCGATCAGGTCTCGACACCCGCGCCCTGCGGCCTCCTGTTTGCCGAATTTGTTGAGGATCACGATGGCGCCCGGTGGCGCCGTTTCGAGCGCATGACCGACCTGGGCGACGACCTCTTCGAGCGCGCCCGCATCTAGCGAACAGGCCCCCGCGCCCTGCCCCAGATCCTGCGAGATCGTGCGGGTTTCGCCCTCGGGCAAAAGGCGCAGATGCATCTCGCATTCGAAGCGCTGCGGCACCTCGGCGCGCACCATGCCGATCACGTCGCGCCCTTGCGACAGCAGCCTTTCGGCGAGCTGGGCAAGGAGCTTGTCGGCCGCGCCGCGCTCTTGGCATGTGATGAACCCGATCATTGCGCCTGTTTGGCGAGGCTTTCGCGGGCGGTCAAGGGGCGACACCCGGACACGCGGCGCGAGATCACGCCGCCAGCGCCTTGCCGAAGCGCGGCAGCCGCGCACGTTTCATCAGCGCCCGGATCGGCTGAGGCTCGCCCGACAGGCGCTCGGCTTCGGAACGGACGGCCTCGGTGATGGCGCGCATCTGCTCGGGATGTTCGGACAGAAGCTGCCAGAGGAAGCCGTCCGGATCGCGCCGCTCCAGCCCCTCGCCCGCCAAGGTCCCGCGCGGAAAATCCTGCGCGTTGAAGGTGAGGATCCCATCGGCACTGCCCGCGATCGCCACCGCCAGCACATGAAGGTCATTCTCGTCGGGCAGCACCAGCCGCGCCTCGATCCCCGGCTGGGCGGAAATCTCGGCTTTCGGGAACCCCGCCCGCAGCAGCGCGATCTCGCCGCGCGCGATGGCCTCGTCGGCAGGCGC
>NZ_DFRG01000014.1:5094-5460 GCF_002378135.1 Thioclava sp. UBA3469 | reverse complement strand
GATGCGCGCCTTCGGGGCCGAGGTCACGCAGCACGGCCCCGGCAGCTGGTCGGTGCATGGCGTGGGCGTGGGCGGTTTTGCCGAGCCCGAAGACGTCATCGATTGCGGCAATTCCGGCACCGGCGTGCGTCTGATCATGGGCGCGATGGCGACCTCGCCGATCGTGGCGACCTTCACCGGCGACGGGTCTTTGCGCAAACGCCCGATGGGCCGTGTGACCGACCCGATCCGGCTGTTTGGCGCGCAGGCTTTCGGGCGTCATGGCGGGCGTCTGCCGATGACCATCCTCGGCGCGCCGAGCCCCGCACCTGTGCGCTACGCAACGCCGATGGCCTCGGCGCAGGTGAAATCGGCGGTGCTGCTGGC
>NZ_DFRG01000014.1:3125-4788 GCF_002378135.1 Thioclava sp. UBA3469 | reverse complement strand
GGTGAAATCGGCGGTGCTGCTGGCGGGTCTGAACGCGCCCGGTCAGACCGTCGTGATCGAGAAGACCCCGACCCGCGATCATACCGAGCGGATGCTGCGCGGCTTCGGTGCCGAGATCACCACCGAAGTGACCGAGCAGGGCCATGTCATCACGCTGCAGGGCCAGCCCGAGTTGAAAGCCCAAGAGGTCGCCGTGCCGCGCGATCCGTCTTCGGCCGCTTTCCCGGTCTGTGCTGCGCTGATCGTGCCGGGCTCCGAGATCGTGGTGCCGGGCGTCAGCCAGAACCCTACCCGCAACGGGATCTTCATCACGCTGCGCGAGATGGGCGCCGATCTGACCTTCGAGAACGAGCGCGAAGAGGGCGGCGAGCCGGTGGCCGATCTGCGCGTGCGCTATTCCAAGCTGCACGGGATCGACGTGCCCGCCGAGCGCGCCTCGGCGCAGATCGACGAATATCCCGTTCTCTCGGTCGTCGCAGCCTTTGCCGAAGGCGTGACCCGGATGCCCGGCGTGCATGAACTGCGCGTGAAGGAAAGCGACCGGATCGACGCGATGGCGCGTGGGCTGGAAGCCAACGGCATCAAGATCGAGGAAGACGAGGATACGCTGATCGTGCATGGCTGCGGTCCCGAGGGCGTGCCCGGCGGCGGCACCGCCGTGACCCATCTCGACCACCGGATCGCGATGAGCTTCATGGTGCTGGGCATGGCCGCGCAACAGCCGGTCTCGGTCGATGATGGCTCGCCCATTGCAACCTCCTTCCCGATCTTCGAGGACCTGATGGCCGGGCTTGGCGCGGAGATCGTCCGGGCGGACCGGTGAGCCGGGCGCAGGTCGCCTTTGTCCTGCTCGCGGCCCTGACGGGGGCCGTCTATCTTGCGATGACGCTCGTTACCTTGCCGCATCTTCGGGATGCGGCGGGCGGTCTGGCGCCGTTCGATTTGCGTCCGGGTGGCTACAGTGCTGAGCAGGCCCGGACGCTCCTCGATGCCCTGGACGCACCGGCGCGACAGTATTACCTCTCGGTTCAGCAGCGGCTCGATCTTGTCTTTCCGGCCCTGGAGGCGGTGACGCTGATTGTCGCGTTCCGTACCCTTGCAAAGGGCTGGCTTGCCGTGGTGTTGTCGATCGTGGCTGCTCTTGGTGCTGTGTTTGACTATCTCGAAAATCATGCCGTCGCCGCATTGTTGCGGACCGGCACGGTAACGGATGACATGATCGCCTTTGCGAGCAGATGGACGCTTCTGAAGAGCGTCGCAGTCACTTTGAGCCTGACGGCCTTGGCGCTATTGATCCTGCGGGCAGTTTATTTGCGGATGAAACGATGAAATTCACAGTCGCCATCGATGGCCCCGCCGCTGCGGGCAAAGGTACGATCAGCCGGGCCGTGGCCGAGCGGTTCGGGCTGGCGCATCTCGACACCGGCGCGCTCTATCGCGCGGTCGGCATGAAATCCGAAACCGAGGGGCTGGAGCCCATCGCGGCGGCCAAGGCGCTTTGCCCCGAGGATCTGGAGCGCGACGACCTGCGCACGATGGAAGCGGGGCAGGCGGCCTCGATCGTGGCTGCGATCCCCGAGGTGCGCGCGGCGCTGGTGGCGTTTCAGCGCGATTTCGCGGCGCGCGAGGGCGGTGCGGTGCTCGACGGGCGCGATATCGGCAC
>NZ_DFRG01000014.1:2171-2812 GCF_002378135.1 Thioclava sp. UBA3469 | reverse complement strand
CGCGATATCGGCACGGTGATCTGCCCGCAGGCGGAGGTGAAGCTGTTCGTGACCGCCTCGCCGGAGGTGCGTGCGCATCGGCGCTGGCTGGAACTAGGTGGCGACGAGGCCGACGTGCTCGAACAGGTGCGCGAGCGCGACGCCCGCGACATGGGCCGCGCCGACAGCCCGCTGCGTCCCGCGGTGGATGCGCTGGTGATCGACACGTCCGAGCTGAGCATCGAAGAGGCGGTCGCGCGCGCCGCCGATCAGATTGAGGCCCGCCTCGCGGGCGATCTGGACTAGGGGGCGGGGATGCTGCGCTGGGTTCTCCTCTTGCTGGTTCTTGCAACGCAGGCCACCGCCGAGGGGCGCCCGCAGGGGCTGTTGTGGAGCGAGACCGACCTGCCGCGCACCTTGCCGCTGCAGATCAAATCCGCCCTGGATCGCGATCTCTATATCGTGCTGCGCGATGCCAAGACCGGGCGGGACGTGATGGGGGCCTATGCGCAGGGCGGTGAATTCTTTCGATTGCTGGTGCCGCCGGGACGGTTCGAGGTGCAGGTGGCGCTTGGGCCTGCGGAGGACTGGCAGGGCGGTGCTGCGCTGTTCGGCCCCGAGACGGAACGGCTGCGCCTCGACCCGCCGCTCGATTTCGGGGA
>NZ_DFRG01000014.1:611-1862 GCF_002378135.1 Thioclava sp. UBA3469 | reverse complement strand
CCCGCCGCTCGATTTCGGGGTCACGGGCTACGCGCGAAAGGGCGGTCATCTGATCGATCTGCGCGATCTCGGCGATATCGGGCAGAAAAGCCTTGGAATCTGTCAGCGCCTCGCGCTCGATTTCGACAGCGTGAACACCGCGCCGGAGGCGGTGCGCCCCGGCGTAAAGCCCCGTGATCCCATGGAAATACCGGAGTTCCCGGAGCCGAAATACCGTCGCGTCGACCGCATTTGCGATTGAAGAAAAGGGACGCGTGAAATATATCTTCACGAAGTGGTGAACTTTTTTCCCGACTCTCGCGTTGGGTGTTGGTGGATGTATTTCGAGGGTGGACCGATGCGCTTGTCCCTGACTTTGGCCTGCATGCTGTCTTGCGTGTCCTTTGCGACCGTTCCGGCACGCGCTGACGGCCCGGCGGCGACGCCCGAACCGATCGCGGTGAAAGCCCGGTCCGCGATGCCGGTGCCGGGGGATTTGTCCTTCGATCTGGTGGAGGGCGAGACGGTCTCGCTCGCCGATTTCCGTGGCAAGGTCGTGCTCGTGGTCAATACCGCTTCGAAATGCGGCTTCGCCCCGCAATTTACCGAGTTGCAGGAAATGTCCGAAACCTATGGCCGCGAGGGTCTGGTGATCCTCACCGTGCCGTCGAACGATTTCCGGCAGGAACTCTCCAGTGCCGAGGAAGCCAAGCGCTATTGCGCGCTGACCTTCGGGGCCGAATTGCCGATGGCGCAGCTCGCCAAGGTGAAGGGGCCGCAGGCGCATCCGTTCTATCGCTGGATGCGCGAAACCGAGGGGTTCGAGCCGAGCTGGAACTTCAACAAGGTGCTACTGGGCCGCGACGGATCGGTGATCGCGACCTATCCCGCCAGCGCGGAGCCCCTTTCGGCCTGGATGCTGGGCGACGTCAAAGCCGCTCTCGCGACCGCGAGCCGAGGCTGAGCGAAAGGCGCTCGCGCCCTGCCTATGACGCAATAAATGCTTGCGATACTGGCCGATCGCGCCTATATGGGCGCGGTCTGAGACAGGTTGGGACTCACCCGACCCGTATGCTATTGCAGCACAGACATTCCAACGAAAGACCGGCGGAGCCAACCGCAAGGCCAGAAAACCGAAGATGAAAAGGAAAATCTGAACGCATGTCGCAAAATGCAACCATGGACGAATTCGAAGCCCTTCTGAACGAGAGCCTCGAAATCGACACCCCGAACGAAGGTTCGGTTGTTAAAGGCAAGGTCATCGCCATCGAG
>NZ_DFRG01000014.1:0-249 GCF_002378135.1 Thioclava sp. UBA3469 | reverse complement strand
GTCGGCTACAAAATGGAAGGCCGCGTCGAACTCAAAGAATTCGCCAACCCCGGCGAGGCTCCGCAGATCGAAGTCGGCGACGAAGTCGAAGTGTATCTCGACCGTGTCGAGAACGCTCGCGGCGAAGCCGTTATCTCGCGTGAGAAAGCCCGCCGCGAAGAGGCATGGGATCGTCTCGAAGCAGCTTACGCCAAAGAAGAGCGCGTCGAAGGCGCCATCTTCGGTCGCGTCAAAGGCGGCTTCACCGTC
>NZ_DFRG01000001.1:4265-4574 GCF_002378135.1 Thioclava sp. UBA3469 | reverse complement strand
GGCGGGCAGCGCAGGGCTTCCATCGCGACGTCGACCTGGCTGTCCAGATCCCAGAGGTTTTCCGAGTCGATCTCGTCCTGAAGCTGGGCCATCTCCTCGGCGGTCTCGTCCGAGTAGTTCATCGCCAGCTCGTTGAAACGCTCCAGCTTGGCCTTCTTGGCGGCCACGCCTTCCATGACGTTGCCGCGCACGTTCAGCGCCGGGTCCAGATCGGGCTCCTGCGGGAGGTAGCCGACTTTCGCGCCTTTCGCGGCCCAGGCCTCGCCCGAGAAGTCCTTGTCGAGGCCCGCCATGATGCGCAGCAGCGTG
>NZ_DFRG01000001.1:3788-3939 GCF_002378135.1 Thioclava sp. UBA3469 | reverse complement strand
CAGCGTGGATTTACCCGCGCCGTTGACGCCCACGACGCCGATCTTCACGCCGGGAAGGAAATTCAGGCGGATGTTTTCGAAGCATTTCTTGCCACCCGGATAGGTCTTCGAGACACCATCCATGTGATAGACATATTGATAGGACGCCATG
>NZ_DFRG01000001.1:1536-3488 GCF_002378135.1 Thioclava sp. UBA3469 | reverse complement strand
TAGACATATTGATAGGACGCCATGGTCGACCTCGTTTGGAATAAGGGGTTTGGGCGCCTTCTATGCGGAAAGCCGGCATAGGGAAAGGGGGCGTGGCGGGGGCCTACGGGCGAGCCTGCCGCTTCTGTCGTTTAACTGTCATTTTTCAACGTGCGCAAATGCGCAGAACTGTGTGTGAAAAGGATGGTTTTCTGCGAATGCGAACGGTCCTAAATCCCACTCATCGCCGAGGGCACAGACGCTTCCCCCTGTCGCTTCGCTCTCGGTGAGAAGCACAACACGCGTATTCGTATAGGAGAGTAACAATGAAAACGCTGATCACGACTTCGGTCCTCGCCCTCGCCCTGAGCACCTCGCTGGCCGCTGCCGGCGGTGACGGCTACGGCTCCATCGCACCGTCGATGTCGCAAAGCTCCTCGGCCAGCAAAGGCTCGGCTGTTGGTGAAGTGACCCCCGGCAAAGCGCAGATCGCAGCCCAACTCGGTCTGAACCCGGCTGAATACACCACCGCTGAACTGTTCCGCATCCAGAACGCTCTGCGTAACGGTAACCGCGAAGAGGCAAAATTCGTCATCAACCACACCAACCGTCAGCCGGTTGACGTGGCGCCGCAGCCCGTGATGGGCCGTGACGCGTAAGATCGACGCAGTCTTCTGACCGAAAACGGCCCCCTCTGGGGGCCGTTTCTATGTCCGGGCTATCGTACCCATTTCTTTCGAGAAAATAGATTTCCTTTTGTATTCCAGTCACTTCACGGAATCCGGACCAGCCGAGAGTTCCCTGTGTATATGTGTTTGAGTGAACACGGGGTGGGGCCAAAACGGCCTTTTGTGCGATGATTGGGCTCATATGTCGGGGTCATCGGCGCCACAGGGTGCCGCTGGAAATCAACCTGCTGATGAAAGGATTTCATCATGACCCGCAATCTTCTGACCACCGCTATCGCAGCCCTCGCACTGACCGCTGGCTCCGCCGGGATCGCCTCGGCCGCCACGACCCAAGTCGGGGCCGACAATGGTACGGATCTGGGTGTCATCGCTCCTTCGATGACGCCGCAACCCCAAGCGTCGTCGATGGTCGTCAATGCGACCAATCAGGGCAAGACCCAGATCGCGGCGCAGCTGCAAACCTTCGCCGGTCTGAACAATGTCGATCCCACGCAATATTCGGTGGGTGAGTTGCAGAAGATGTTGCACGCGGCGCGTAAAGGAGATGTCGCCAAGCTCGCCTATTACCGCAGCCACGCGGACCGGCAGTTGGGCGGTCCCGGCCTTGGCGAGACCACACCGGGCAAGACCCAGATGGCCGAGCAGATCGGGCTCAACCCCGATGATTACACCGTGGCCCAGCTCCAGCGCATCCAGCATGACGTGCAGCGCGGACGTTACGGCGACGCCAATTACATCGTGACCCAAGGCGCCTCGTCGCAACCCGCGATGATGCTGTTCGCGCCCAGTGCGCAATGAGCTGACATGAGCTGACTCAACGAAAAGGGCGGTCCTCCGGGGCCGCCTTTTTCATGCGCTTTGACAGGGCGTTCAAAGCCTGTATCCCTGAGCGATGACGATGGGAGAGACGATGCTCAAGACGCTGCACCATTACTACGAGGAAGATTCCCGCCGCGCCCATGCGTTTCGCTACGCGCTTCTGGCCTTCGATCTTGCCACGATCCTCTTCGTCATCGTGACCTCCTTCTTCCCCCACACGGTCACGATCGAAATCATCGATGCGGTGATCGGCGTCGTGATCGTGGCGGATTTCCTCGCCCGCTACGCGATCTCAGGCGAGAAGGTCCGCTTTTGGACCCGCGCGGCGACATGGGCCGACATCATCGCGATCGGATCATTCCTCGCGCCGATCGCAGGGGAGGGACTGGGCTTCCTGCGGATTCTGCGGACGTTGCGATTGCTGCATACCTATCAACTCATGGCGCGGCTGCGGCACGACTTCAA
>NZ_DFRG01000001.1:0-1228 GCF_002378135.1 Thioclava sp. UBA3469 | reverse complement strand
GGCGCGGCTGCGGCACGACTTCAAATTCTTCCGCCATCATCAGGAAATTATCATCGCCGCGATCAATCTGGGCGTGTTCCTCTTCGTGATGACGGGGTTGATCTATGCCACGCAGGTTCGGATCAATCCGCAGATTTCGAACTATGCCGACGCGCTCTATTTCACCGTGACCACGCTGACGACGACGGGGTTCGGGGACATTACGCCCAAGGGTGAATGGGGGCGGATGATCTCGGTCGCCATCATGATCTTTGGTGTCACGCTGTTCTTGCGGCTCGCGCAGGTGTTGTTCCGGCCTACGAAGGTACGCCATGAGTGCCCGACCTGCGGGCTGAGCCTGCACGATGCCGATGCGATCCACTGCAAACATTGCGGCGAGGTCATCCACATCGACACAGAAGGGCTGACCTGAGCTTCAGCAGGGCTTCGCGAGCACCATCACATACCACGGGCCCTTGCCATCGCGCTGGGGCACGACTGCCACGCCGATATGGGTGACCCCACGCAGCAGGATATTGCGACGATGGCCGGGCGAATGCATCCAGGCGTCGAACACCTCGCCCGGATCGCGCTGGCCCATCGCGACATTCTCGGCGATCAGGCAGGCGCGGAAGCCAGCCTTCGCCGCCCGCTTGAGCGGGGTCGATCCGTCCGACCCCTTGTGATCGAAGAAGCCGCGGCGGGCCATGTCGCAGCCTTGCGTTGCTGCGGCCTGCGTCAATTGCAGATCCATCGCGAGCGCATTCAGCCCCTGGGCTTGCCGCTGTTGCGAAGTCGCCTGCGCAATCTCGCGACCCTGAGCGGCATCGATGGCGCATGCGCCAGCCTGTGCCGCGACAGGCAGCAGGCCGAGAAGCAATGCGAGCAGAGCGAGAGTGCGGATCAAACGAGCCTTCCCCAGAGATCGTATTCCGAGGCCTCATCGACCTCGACCGTCACGATATCACCGGGGCTGAGATTCTCGAAATCCTCATCGATGAACAGGTCGCCGTCGATCTCGGGCGCGTCCGCCTTGGTGCGGCAGGTGGCGCCTTCCGCATCGACCGCGTCGACGATCACCTGCTGGACGCTGCCGACCTTGGCTTGCAGCTTCGCCTCCGAAATCGCCTGCGCTTTTTCCATGAAGCGGTTCCAGCGGTCCTGCTTCACCTCGTCGGGCACGTGATCGGGCAGGGTGTTGGAGCGCGCGCCCTCGACGTTTTCATATTGGAAGCAGCCGACGCGATCG
>NZ_DFRG01000252.1:0-8266 GCF_002378135.1 Thioclava sp. UBA3469 | reverse complement strand
TGCAAGAACGATCGTCAGCCAGACCAGTCGCTGCCCGAGCCGCGTCAACTGGTGTTCGAGCGGTGTGGGTTCCGTGCTGGCCGCCATCGCAAGCTGGCTGATCTTGCCGATCTCGGTCTCCATGCCGGTCCGCACCACCACGCCGGTTCCGGCCCCCCGTGTGACGGCCGCTCCCTTGAACCCCATATTGGTGCGATCCCCCAGCACCGCATCGGATGGTAGCGGTTTGGTGGTCTTGAGAACCGGAAGGGACTCGCCGGTCAGCACGGATTCGTCGCAATGAAGCCCCGACGCCTCGACGAGCCGCAGATCGGCGGTCACCACATCGCCCGCTTCGAGCACCACGAGATCGCCCGGCACGAGATCGCGGGCATCCACCTCGATCAGCATTCCGTCCCGACGGACGCGGGTGCGGACCTCGGCGACGCTGAACAGCGCCTCCATCGAGCGGGTGGCGCGCAACTCGGTGAAAAACCCGATCGCGCCGTTCAAGAGCAGCACGACGAGGATCGCCAGCGCCTCGACGATATCGTTGATGACCAGCGAGAACACCGTTGCCAGAACGAGAAGCGCGACGATCACCCCCTGAAACTGATGCAGCAGGATGCGCAATGCGCTTCGGGGCTTGGGACGACGCAGAGCGTTCGGGCCGTGGCGCGCGAGGCGCGTGGCGGCCTCCTCAGCGCTCAGCCCGTTCGGAAAAGGGACGGACAGACGCGCGATCACCGCCTCGGCGGTTTCGGCAAAAGCTGGCGCGGCGTCGGTATCCTGCATCACGAGGCCTTCAGTCATCCCGCGGCGATGGTAAGCCTTTCGGCAGGCAGCGCAATCGCCCGGACCTGTGTAGGGATGCCACGGGTCACACTCGCCTCTGCCCCCGTCCGCCTCACCCGTGATTCACAAATCGTTGATCGAGATCAATGACGTTCTGCGCCTGTCGTCTCAGCCTAAATCTCGTGTCGGGCTGCGATCATGGACCGCGAACTCGACCGGGAGGAGGAGGAAAACATGCACATTTGTAAAGCCATGATGGCGGTCGTGAGTGTCGCCGGCGCGCTCTCAGCGAGCGCGGCACGGGCGGATGGCACGGTCGAGGTCCTGCACTGGTGGACTTCGGGCGGCGAGGCCAAGGCCGTCGGAGAACTGAAGAAAGCCTTCGAGGCCGAGGGCGGCGAATGGATCGACTCGCCGATCGCGGGCGGTGGCGGCGATGCCGCGATGACGGCGCTGCGCGCCCGCGTCGTGGCCGGCAATCCGCCGACGGCCGTTCAGCTCAAGGGGCCGGGCATTCAGGAATGGGCCGAGCAAGGCGCGCTGAACGACGTTCAGTCCGTCGCGGACGAAGGCAACTGGGATGCGGTCCTGCCACCGGCGCTGGCCGAGATCATGAAATACCAGGGCAAATACGTCGCCGCGCCGGTCAACATCCACCGCGTCGACTGGATGTGGGCCAACCCCGAGGCGCTCAAGAAAGCGGGCGTCGAGGAGATGCCCACGACCTGGGACGAGTTCAACGCGGCCGCCGACAAGCTTCAAGCGGCGGGCATCGTACCGCTCGCCCATGGTGGTCAGCCGTGGCAGGACGCGACGCTGTTCGAAGACGTGGTGCTGGGGATCGGCGGCGCCGATTTCTTCCGCAAGGCGCTGGTGGAGCTCGACCCGGAGGCTCTGACCTCGGACATGATGGTCAAGTCCTTCGACCAGCTGCGCAAGCTGCGCGGCTATGTCGATCCGAACTTCTCGGGGCGTGACTGGAACCTTGCGACCGCGATGGTGATGCGTGGCGAGGCCGGTTTCCAGATCATGGGCGACTGGGCGAAGGGCGAATTCCTTGCCGCTGGCAAAGTACCGGAACAGGATTTCCTGTGCTGGCCCACGCCGGGCAAGGGCTTCGTGCTGAACTCGGACAGCTTCACCTTCTTCAAGGTGGAGGGCGAGGACCGCATCGAGGGCCAGAAAGTGCTCGCACGACTGATCATGTCGCCCGAGTTCCAGAAGGTGTTCAACCTCGCCAAGGGGTCGATCCCGGCGCGCACGGACGTGCCGCTCGACGATTTCGACGCCTGCGCCAAACGCTCGCATGCCGATCTGCTGGCGGCGATCGAGAACGACACGCTGGTGCCGTCGATGGCGCATGAGATGGCGGTGCCCCGCTCGGTGCGGGGCGAGTTCCTCGATCTCGTGACCGCTTTCTTCAACTCTGACATGAGTTCCGAGGACGCGGTCAAGCAACTTGCGGCCGCGATCAAGCGCGCGCAGGAAAACTAGGGCCTGCAATGCCCGGAGGCACGGGGCCCATGGCAAGGTTCGGGCGGGCGCTGGAACGGCGCCTGCCCGCGATCGTGGTCTCGCCGCTTTTCGCGGCGAGCCTGTTCTTCGTTTACGGCTTCATCCTCTGGACGGCCTATATCTCTCTGACCCGGTCGGGAGTGATGCCCAACTACGAGTTCGACGGGCTGAGCCAATATGTCCGGCTCTGGGAGACGCCCCGCTGGTATGTGGCGATCCGCAACCTCTTCGTCTTCTCGGGCCTGTTCATCTCGATCTCGATGGCGATCGGCATCCTTCTGGCGATCCTGCTCGATCAGAAGGTGCGGATCGAGGGGGTGATCCGCACGATCTACCTCTACCCGATGGCGCTGAGCTTCATCGTCACCGGCACGGTCTGGAAATGGATGCTGAACCCCGGCCTCGGGCTGGAGCGGCTGATGCATCAGGCGGGCTTCGAGAATTTCAGTTTCGACTGGTTGGTGAACTCTCATTACGCGATCTACACGGTGGTGATCGCAGCCGTCTGGCAAAGCTCCGGCTACGCGATGGCACTGTTTCTGGCGGGGCTCCGCTCGGTCGATGACGAGGTCCTGAAAGCGGCGGCGATCGACGGCGCGGGGCTGTGGCGCACCTATACCGGCATCGTGCTGCCGATGCTGCGGCCGGTGTTCTTGTCCACCGTCATCATCCTCGCCCATCTCGCGATCAAGAGCTTCGATCTGGTGATCGCGCTGACCGGCGGGGGGCCGGGCTATGCCACCGACATGCCCGCCACCTTCATGTATTCCTTCGCCTTCCAGCGCAGCGAGTTGGGCGTGGCGGCGGCGAGCGCCACGATGATGCTGATGACGGTCATCGCGATCATCGTGCCCTATCTCTACTCGGAACTGAGGAAGACCAGCGGATGAGTGGGCGCAACACAAGCGGGATCGTCCAGCGCAGGGGCCTGCATCACAGCCTGATGCGCGCCGTGCTGTTCGCCGTGCTCGGGGTGTTCTGCATCTACTACCTGATCCCGCTTCTGGTGATGATCTCGACCTCTCTGAAATCGCTGACCGAGATCCGGGAGGGCTCGCTGATCAGCCTGCCGAAAGAGTTCGACTTCAGCGCCTGGGAGAAAGCCTGGAACAGCGCCTGCGTGGGCGTACGCTGCAACGGGCTGGCACCCTATATGTGGAACTCGGTGATGATGACCGTGCCGGCGGTGGCGATCTCGACGATACTCGGCGCGCTCAACGGCTATGCGCTGACCAAGTGGCGCTTTCGCGGCGCCGACACGATCTTCGCGCTGATGTTGTTCGGCGCCTTCATCCCGTTTCAGGTGATCTTGCTGCCGATGGCGCGGGTGCTGGGCCAGCTTGGCCTTGCGGGCACGATCCCGGGGCTGATCCTCGTACACACGGTCTATGGCCTCGCTTTCACCACGCTGTTCTTCCGCAACTTCTTCATCGGGGTTTCCAGCGGCATCATTCAGGCGGCGAAAGTAGACGGGGCGGGTTTCTTCGGCATCTTCTTCAGGCTCGTGCTGCCGATGTCGCGGCCTGCGATCGTGGTCACCGTGATCTGGCAGTTCACCCAGATCTGGAACGATTTCCTGTTCGGCGTGGCCTTCACCATCGGCGACAGCAACCCGGTGACGGTGGCGCTCAACAACGTGGTGAATACCTCGACGGGGGTGAAGGAATACAATGTCGACATGGCCGCGGCGATCATCGCGGCACTGCCGACGCTGGCGGTCTATGTCGTCGCCGGAGCCTGGTTCGTGCGCGGGCTCTCGGCCGGAGCGGTGAAAGGGTAGCAATGGCAGCGGGAATTTCCCTTCAGGGCGTGCGCAAACGCTTCGGGACGAACGAGGTGATCAAGGGTATCGACCTTGAGATCGAAGCGGGCGAATTCATCGTCCTCGTCGGGCCTTCGGGCTGCGGCAAGTCCACCCTGCTCAACCTGATCGCCGGGCTCGAGACGCTGAGCGACGGCCATATCGAGATCGCCGGGCGGCTGGTCGACGACACCCCGCCGCGCGACCGCGACATCGCGATGGTGTTCCAGTCCTACGCGCTCTACCCGACCAAGACGGTGCGCGAGAACATCACCTTCGGGATGCAGACCCGCCACGTCCCGCGCGCCGAACAGGCCACCGCGGTCGAAGAGTTCAGCACGCTTTTGCAGATCCATCCCTATCTGGATCGCAAGCCCGGTCAGCTTTCGGGCGGCCAGCGCCAGCGCGTTGCGATGGGCCGGGCGCTGGTGCGTAAGCCCGAGGTCTTCCTGTTCGACGAACCCTTGTCGAACCTCGACGCGAAACTGCGGATCGAGATGCGCACCGAGATCAAGAAGCTGCACCAGCGGCTCGGCAAGACCGTCGTCTATGTCACCCACGACCAGATCGAGGCGATGACGCTGGCGACCCGGATTGCGGTGATGGATAACGGCCATATCCGTCAGGTGGCCGAACCCGGAGAGATCTACGACGATCCGGTGGACCTCTTCGTCGCGAGCTTCATGGGATCGCCATCGATGAACATGCTGCCCGGCGCCCTGCGGCGCGATGGGCAGACGGGCGCGCTGTCGGTGGAGGTGCCCGAGGGCACGGCGGGGGCGCTTCGCTTCCCCCTGCCCGCGAGGTTCACCGAGCGGGTCACAGCCCCCGACGGGCACAAGGTCGTTCTGGGGCTCCGGCCGGAGGCGATCTTCATGGCCGGGACCGAACTGCCCGGCCCCGACCGTTTCGTCTTCGAACGCCCGGTCGATCTGGTGGAGCCGACAGGCCCCGACACGATGATCGTCTTCGCCCTTGGCGAGATCGAGGTGATCGCCCGGGTCCGCCCGGAGGATGCCCTGCCCCCGGGCGCGCCCTTCAGCTTCGAGGTCGATATGGGCAAGGCCAAGGTCTTCGATGCCGAGACCGGCCTGCGCCTGTGACGCGGACTTTCGCAAGCCCCCTAAAGCCCCCGCGCCGATTGGCGCAACGCGGCTTTCGGCTATCGTCTTCGCAAGAGGAAAACCCGATGGAGCGTCAAAGCTTACAGCAGGCCGCGACTTGCAGCGATGCTCGCAGCTTCTCTCAATGTCTTGGCCCCGAGGCGGTCCGCAGCGCCCCTGAGACGGGCCTTTACCCCGCCGACGGAGAGCTGCAATTCGTGGGCGACCTGCTTGTGCAGATAGCCCTTGGAATAGAGTTGAAGGGCCTGCATCTGCGCCTCTGTCGGCATCTCGGGCTCGGCGGCATGGATGCGCGAGAGCACCGTCTCGATCTCTTCCATTTCGGAGACGTGCAGCTCTCGGTCAGCGCGCGCGAAGATTCCAAGGCTCCGCTTCGGCATCTCTTCCGTCCCATGGATCGACACGACACTTCCGAATTCGAAGCCAAATTTCCGATAGTCGCGCATGAAGTCCGTGCCGACGAAGCTGTCTATGTCCTTCCATCGCGCATAGCCCGAATTTTCCTGACACCAACGCAACAGCGGGTCGGCCAGCGCCAGTCCAGAAAAGGTATAATGATTGATCCAGTCAGCCGGAAACAGGTTCAACTCGGCCTCAGGCGCGAAGAAACCCGCCCGCAAAGCGATGTAGCAACCGGCTGGCGCGCGTTCGGCGAAAAGACTTTGAAAATCACTTAGCATCGTGTCGTTTCGATCTTCCATTCCCTCCGAGGGATTTATAGTCACCAAAGAGGAGAGCTCAATTAGGCCAAGCTAGTGCCGCGGCGTTTTGGTCAAGAATTTCTGTCAAGTTTATACAAGGATAGCTGCATGATCGACGTGCATGAAATGCGCCAGAGCTTGCAACGTCTGGGTGAAGTATCTGATTGGAAATTCGCCCTAGGGCTGCACATTCGCTTTGCCAATCCTACGCTGCTCTACCAGACATATCCACAAGAATGGATGAATTTCTACACCGCAAACGGCCTCGTATTCGTCGATCCGACGGTCAAGTGGGCGATGACCCATACAGGTATTTGTGATTGGTCCGAGCTCGCGGATCAAGACGAGAGCAATGTGTTCGGTCAGGCCGCCGAATTCGGACTGCGCTTCGGGAAGGCCATCGCGATCGGGGAGACCTCCCGGTCCGCTGGATTTTTCACACACCCTTCGCGGAAGATCGAAGACGCTGAGGCCGAGGAAGCCCGAGCGCTCCTGGAAGAGCTTCACGAGATGACGAAGGGTGTCGAGTCGTTGCCCGAGGGCGAGTTGGAGCGGCTCCGGTCTGAACTCCGTTTCTGAGACGATCCGGAAAGCCGGATCGTCCCCGAGAAAGCGCAGCAAGCCCGTGCTGTGTTCGCCCGAACTCCGCTGCACACATTGCGATCAGCCGTTCAGGCGCACCGCGGGCTCGGGTCGCCCTGCAATCCCGGCGGGGGCGCAATAGACCCGGCCCTGCGCGGCGTCGGGCGTCTCGATCCCTTCCTGAGCCGTGGTCACGAAGAGCGTCTTGAAGTCCGGCCCGCCGAATGCGGGACAGGAACTGTGCCGCCCGCCGACCGCGGTCGCCCGGTCGAAGCGCCCGTCGGGCAGGTATCGCGCCACGCGCCCTGCCCCCCATTGCGCACTCCAGAGTGCGCCCTCGGCATCGGTCTGCGCGCCGTCGGGGTTCAGGCCCTCCGCGCTCAGGTCGACGAAGATGTCCGGCGCGCCCTCGGGCCAACCCTGCGCGTCGAGCGCGATGGTCATGATCTTTCCGGTCGGGGTGTCGGCGAAATAGGCGCGTCGCCCATCGGGCGCGAAGCAGATCGAATTGGGGATGGTGATCTCGGGAAAGAGCCGCTCCACCGTGCCCTCGAAATAGCGGTAGATCGCCCCCGCGCCCGTCTCCGCGTTCTTGCCCATGGTCGACGCCCAGAAGCCGCCCATCGGATCGGCGCGGCCATCGTTGCAGCGGGTGGCGGTGCTGTCGGCCTCGATCGCGGCGAGCGGCTCATGCGCACCCGTGGAGATGTCGAAGCGGCGCAGCCCGGTCTCAGTCGAGATCACCAGCGTCTCGGCATCGACCCAGCCCGCAGCCGAAGCCATCTGCCCGATCTCCCATTCGCGCGGCCCGGTCGCGTCGCGGCTGAGCATCCGCCCCGCGAGGATGTCGAACCAGAACAGCTGGCCACGTTCGGGATGCCAGAACGGCCCCTCGCCAAGGAAACAGGCGCGGTCGTCGTAAATCTCGAAACTCATGCCGTGCAGGCCTCGTCGTAGCTGGCGACCAGCGCGCGGGCCTTCTCGGTCACGGTCTCTACGCTGTCGCCGGGTTTGTAGATAGACGAGCCAATGCCGTAGCCGGCCGCACCTGCCTTGTGCCATTCGCCCATGTTCTCGGCCGAGACGCCGCCCACCGCGTAAAGCGGCACTTCGGGCGGTAGCACAGCCCGCATCGCCTTGAGACCAATCGGCCCGATCAGCTCGCCCGGAAACAGCTTGAGCCCATCCGCCCCAGCGGCGAGCGCCGCGAAGGCCTCAGTCGGGGTCATCACACCCGGGAAGCTCTGCAGCCCTGCGGCTTTGGAGGCAGCGATCACCTCGGTGTTGCAATTGGGCGAGACGATCAGCTTCGCACCGGTCGCGGCGACGGCGGCGACCTGATCGGTCGTCAGGACCGTCCCCGCCCCGATCAGCGCGTCCGAGCCGAAGCGCTCCACCATCGCGGCGATACTGTCGAGCGGATCGGGCGAGTTCAGCGGCACCTCGATCCGGGTTACGCCCTCGGCGATCAGCGCCTCGCAGACGGGAAGGGCTTCAGCGGGGGGGATCCCGCGCAGGATGGCGATGATGGGTCGGCTCATGTGTCAGCTCCGATGGTCTGGCGCGCGGCATAGAGCCCCGCAAGGGTCACGTCTTCTGCGTCATGGCTGGCAGCTTGGATGCCGCAACCGGCCAGCGCCCGGGTATAAAGCGGGCTGAGAACCGGGCTTCCGATCAGCGCGACGGGCTGGCCCTGCCAGAGATCGCGCGTGGCGGACAGCTCCCAGCCGATCAGCAGCCCGGAGAGGCGGCATGCGGCGGCCTCGGGC
>NZ_DFRG01000151.1:0-5217 GCF_002378135.1 Thioclava sp. UBA3469 | reverse complement strand
AAGGCCGCTACACCGATGTCGTGGCCCGCGTGCGTAACCCCAACGAGGTCGCCACCATTGTCCAGAAAGGCTCGAACGCGCTGCCGCAGATGCGCTTCGTCACCCGCGCCGATATCGCGCGCACCTATCAGAAACTGTTCGACTGGCGCGAGGGGCTGCTGACGGCGTTGGCCTTCGCCGGCATCCTCGCCTTCGTCATCTTCGCCGCCGAAAAAGCCAGCGGGCTCTCGGCCGAGGAAGCGCGCGAGATCGGCATCCTCAAGGCGGTCGGCTGGAACACGCGCGACGTGATCGCGATGAAGATATGGGAAGGCGGGCTGATCTCGCTCGCGGCCTTCCTGATCGGCACCGTCGCGGGCTTCGCCCATGTGTTCTTCTTCGGTGCCCCGCTCTTCGCGCCGATCCTGCAGGGCTGGGCGGTGATCTATCCCGATTTCCCGCTGAGCCCGCATGTGGACGGTCTGCAATTGCTGACGCTCGCGCTGCTGACCACCCTGCCCTATATCGCCGCGACCGTGGTGCCGATCTGGCGCACGGCCTCGGCCGATCCCGATGCCGTGATGCGCTGAGGAGGCCCCCATGATCACTCTGCAATCCGTGACCAAGACCTATAATGCGGGCCGCCCCAATGCCGTGACCGCGCTGGACGGGATCGACCTGACCATCGAGGGGCGCGCCGTCACCGTGCTCAAGGGACCGTCGGGCTCGGGGAAATCCTCGCTCCTGTCGGTCGTCGCCTGCATGGCGCGCCCTTCCACGGGCCGCGTCAGCCTCGATGGCGAGGTCGTCTCGGGCCTGCCCGAGCACTTCCAGACCGAACTGCGGCGCGAGCGGTTCGGCTTCATCTTCCAGCGGTTCAACCTCGTGCGCGGCCTCACCGTGCTGGAAAACGTGATGCTGCCAGCGGCGCCGCTGGGTCAGCCCTTCGGGGAGTTGCGCGAACGGGCGATGGACCGGATCGAGGCGCTGGGTCTGGGGCCGCGCGCCCAGACCCGGATCGAGCTGCTCTCGGGCGGCGAGGCGCAGCGCGCGGCGATCGCGCGGGCGCTGATCAACGATCCGCCTATCCTGATCGCGGACGAACCCACGGCCAATCTCGACAGTGCGCTTTCCGAGACCTTCCTGCAGATCGTCGCCGAGGAGAAAGCGCGCGGGCGCACCGTCATCATGTCGAGCCACGACCCACGTGTCTGGGGCGCGGATTGCGTCGACCGGGTGGTTTCGATGCGCGACGGGCGGATCGAGGATGCGCCTGCCCAGCAGGAGCCGCAGCCATGATCTTTCAAACGCCGATCATGGCGCTGTTGCTGGTGGCGGGTCTGGCCGCGCTGACGGCCCTCTGGGCGGGCGGCTTCGCCGTCACCGTGCTGCGCCGCTGGGATCTGACCGACATGGGCGCGCGCCAACTGCGGATGGAGCGGATGACCGAGCTGGTCTCGACCCTCTTCGCCGCCGTCATGCTGGCCGAGCTCGCGGCGCTTTTGCTGTTTGTCTTCAATGCCGACCGGATGTCGTCGCTATTCGTCGGCGCGATGTGTGCGGTCGGCACGCTCAACGTGAACGATTACGGCTTCCCCGCGCTCTATCTCAAGATCGGGGTGTTCTTCGCCGCCGTGATATGGCTGATCCTCGACCGGGCCGACAGGCTGGGACGGGACTACCCGCTGACCCGCGTGAAATATGCAGCCCTTTTGGCAATCACGCCGCTGATCCTTGCCGATAGCGCGGTCGAGCTGAGCTATTTCCTCGACATGCAGACCGATGTCATCACCTCGTGCTGCTCGAAGCTGTTCACGCCGAACAACCCCAATCTCGCGAACCAGATGGCGGGCGTCGGCGAGGCGCAGGCGCTCTGGCTGCTCGGCCTCACCGCGCTGATCGCCTTGGCTGCGGGGATCGCGGCGCTGATCCGCAAGCGCGGCTATGGGCTTTACGCGCTGGCCTCGGCGCTGATGTTCGGGATGGGGCTGACCGCGATTGTCGCCACGATCTCGCTCTATATTTATGAAAACCCCAACCATCATTGCCCGTTCTGCATCCTCAAGCCCGAATACGGCTATGTCGGCTACGCGCTGTATGTGCCGCTGTTTCTTGCCACCGCAGCCGGGCTTGGGGCGGGCGCGCTCAGCCCGTTTCAAAAGCGCGCCTCGCTGGCGGGGCCCCTGCCGGGTCTGATGCGGCGGCTGCTGATATGGTCGATGGCCGGGTTCGCCACCTTCGGGATCGTCTGCCTGATCGTAATCTGGCGCTCGCATCTGATCCTCTTCGGCTAAGCTGTCCGCGATGCGGGCAGCCCCGATTTGGGCCATTGTCGCGCCGGGCTATGTCGTAAGGCAACCCCGCCGGGCGCGGGAACGCGAACTGGAGGAGGACTGACCATGAGCAAGGCACAGGCGGTGATTATCGGAGTGGGCGACGGGCTTTCCGCCGCAATGGCGCGGGAGCTTGCGCCCGATTATGACCTGACGCTGGCGGCCCGCAGCGCCGAGAAGATGCAGGCACTGGCCGAGGAGACCGGAGCGCGCATGGTGCAACTCGATGCGACCGACGAAGCCGCGATTGCCGATCTGTTCGACGCCCTGCCCGCGCCGCCGCGCGTCGTCGTCTACAACCCGTCTGGCCGGGTGCGTGGCTCGGTGGCGGAACTCGATGCTGAGGACGTTCGCGCCGCCGTCGAGATCACCGCAATCGGGGCGTTTCTGACCGGCAAGCACGCCGCGCGGCGGATGCTCGAAGCCGAGCCCACCGAGGGCAGCCGCGGCACAATCCTGTTCACCGGGGCCTCCGCCGGGGTGAAAGGGTTCGCGCGCTCCGCCCCCTTCGCGATGGGCAAATTCGCGCAGCGCGGGCTGGCCGAGAGCATGGCGCGCGAATTGCACCCGCAAGGCATCCATGTGGCTTGGGTGAATATCGACGGCATGATCCGCAATCCGGGCCGCAGCGAGGCGCCTGACAAGCCCGGCTCGATGCTGCGCCCCGAGGCGATTGCGAAAACCTATCGCCAGCTGATCGAGCAGGACCGCAGCGCCTGGACGAACGAGATCACGCTGCGCCCCTGGGTCGAGACGTTCTGAGGCGGCGGACGCTCAGCGCCCCTTGCCCGCCTCCAGCGCCGCAGCCCGCATTGCCGAGAGCGACTGGCGCGGGGTCAGCGCCTCGGGCGAGATCACGAGATCCAGCACCGCGCCGGTCTCGGACGCCCGCGCACGTTCGAACGCGGCTGCGAAATCCTCCGTCCGCTCGACCCGCTCGCCATGGAAGCCATAGGCCTTCGCCAGCGCCGCGAAATCCGGGTTCACCGCCATCGAAGTGCCCGACACGCGGGTCGGATAATTGCGCTCCTGATGGGCGCGGATCGTGCCGTAAATCCCGTTATTGAGGATCAGGATGATCGGCTGCGCACCTGCCTGCGCGGCGGTGGCGAGTTCCTGCGAGGTCATCTGGAAATCGCCGTCGCCCGCGAAACAGACCACGGTCTTCTCGGGCTGCGCCACCTTGGCCGCGATGGCCGCCGGCACCCCGTAGCCCATCGCGCCCGACTGCGGCGCAAGCAGCGTGGCGTTAGGCCCGAAGCGGAAGAACCGCCCCGGCCAGACCGCGAAATTGCCCGCCCCGTTGGTCAGGATCATGTCCTCGGGGAGTTCCTCGCGCAGATAGGCGCAGACCTTGCCCATATCGACCGGCGAGGGCTGATCGGGCAGATCGAAGCCCGCCTCATAGGCCGCGCGGCCTTCGGCCCGCCAGTCGGCCCAGGCACCCTTGACTGGCTCGAGCGTGCCAAGGGCTGCGGCGAAGGCGTTCGGCCCGGCATGGATGCCGAGTTCGGGACGGTAGATCTTGCCGATCTCCAGATCCGAGCCATGAACATGGATCAGCCGCTGCGCGGGCTGCGGCACGTCCAGAAGCGTGTAGCCATCGGTCGTATTCTCGCCAAAGCGCGCATTGATCGCGAGGATCACGTCGGCCTCGCGCATCAGACGCTTCACATGCGGCGCCATCCCGACGCCCGCATCGCCGCAAAAAACGGGCGAATTATTGTCGAACCGGTCCTGATATCGAAAGACCGAAAGAACCGGTATATCAGAGGCTTCCGCGAAGGACTTAATGTGCGAAGTGCCGTCCCCGCGCCAGTTGCACCCGCCATAGAGGATCAGCGGACGCTTGGCCCCGGCCAGCATCTCACGCAGCTCGCCCATCGCCGCCGGATCGGGCTGCGGCTCGGTGATCCGGACGGGCGCGCCAAGCGGCGCGGCCTCGGTCATCGACGTCAGCATATCCTCGGGCAGAGCGACCACGACCGGACCGGGCCGCCCGCTCACGGCCATCGTCCAGGCGCGGGAGAGAATTTCGGGGATACGCTCGACCCGGTCGATCTCGACGGCCCATTTCGCCATGGAGCCGAAGACCGCCTTGTAATCGAGCTCCTGAAACGCCTCGCGGCCCTTCATATCGGTGCCGACCTGCCCCACGAACAGGATCATCGGCGCGGAATCCTGCATCGCCGTATGCACCCCGATCGACGCATTGGTGGCCCCGGGGCCGCGCGTGACCATGCAGATGCCGGGCTCCCCGGTCAGCTTGCCGTAAGCGGCGGCCATGAAGCTCGCCCCGCCTTCCTGACGGCACAACACGAAATCCAGCGTGCCCTGCGTGTCGTGCAGCGCGTCGAGCACCGCGAGATAGCTTTCCCCCGGCACGCCGAACGCCTTGCGCGCACCAAGCCCCACGAGGCTTTCGACCAGAACCTGACCACCGTTTCTCATGCGCGCGCCTCTCTCCCGTTTGCGGCTCCGCGCGATGACGCGGATCTTGCGAGAGGCGTAGCACGCGCCAAATCGGAGCGCACCCCCGGCAGGTCGCGAGCGCGCCAGATCACCCGGCGAGATAGGTCCGGAACCACGCGATCATGCGTTCCTCGGCCAGCTTGGCGGCGGCCTCGTCGTAGCGCGGCGTCGTGTCGTTGTGGAACCCGTGGTTCACGCCCGGATAGATATAGGCCTCGTAGCGCTTGTCGTTCTCCTCGAGCGCCTTCTGGAACTCCGGCCACATCGCATTGATCCGCTGGTCGAGCGCTGCGAGCTGGATCATCAGCGGCGCCTCGATCATCGCGACCTGCGCAGAGTCGGGCGCAGCCCCGTAGAACGGCACGCCCGCGCCCATCTCGGGATAGGCGACGGCGAGCTTGTTCACCACGCCCCCGCCATAGCAGAACCCAGT
>NZ_DFRG01000201.1:17134-17476 GCF_002378135.1 Thioclava sp. UBA3469 | reverse complement strand
CTTCCGCGCGTGGTTCGGCCCGCTGATGGGGTTCCTGTCGGTGCTTCTGGGGATCGGCGGCGGCTCGATCGGCACGCCGATGCAGACGCTCCACGGCATCCCGATCCACCGCGCGGTCGCGACCTCGGCAGGCTTCGGCGTGACGATCGCGCTGCCCTCCGCGATCGGCTTCCTCCTGACGCCGGTGGCCGACGCGCCGCCTTACTCGATCGGTGCGGTCAACATCCCCGCCTTCCTGATCGTCATCGCGATGACCACGATCACCGCCCCCCTGGGCGCGGCACTGGCCCACAAGCTCGACCCCAAGAAGCTCAAGCGCGTCTTCGCGGGATTCCTGATGCT
>NZ_DFRG01000201.1:0-16769 GCF_002378135.1 Thioclava sp. UBA3469 | reverse complement strand
CTTCCTCTTGGCGAAAATATCCCGGGGGGCGCGGTAGCGCGGGGGCAGAGCCCCCTCCATCACTTGATCTTGCGCGCCTTCGCCTCGTTCCAAAGCGCATCCATCTCGGCCAGATCGCTGTCCTTCGGCGCCTTGCCGCGCGCCTCAAGTTCGCGCTCGATATGATTGAACCGGTTGGTGAATTTCAGATTGGCCGCGCGCAGGGACGCCTCCGGGTCCAGCCCCAGATGCCGACCGAGATTGACCATCACGAAAAGCAGGTCGCCATATTCCTCGGCCAGCTCTTCGGGGCCCAACTCGTCGCGCGCTTCTTCCAGCTCGCGCGCTTCCTCGACGATCTTGTCGAGCACCTCATCGGTCGAAGGCCAGTCGAAGCCCACCCGCGCCGCACGGTTCTGCAGCTTGATCGCACGGGTCAGCGCGGGCAGGCCCAGAGCCACGCCATCCAACACGCCGACACGCTCGGATTTGCCCGCAGCCTTGCGCTCGGCCGCCTTGATCGCTTCCCAATCGGCGGTCTGCTGTGCGGCTGATTTCTCCCGGCTCTCGTCGCCGAAGACATGCGGATGGCGCGCCACCATCTTCGCGTTGATCGCACGCAGCACGTCGGAGATATCGAACCGCCCGTCCTCGGACGCCATCTGCGCGTGATAGACCACCTGCAGCGCCAGATCGCCCAGCTCGCCCGGCAATTCCGACCAGGCCTGCCGCGCGATCGCATCGGCCACCTCATGCGCTTCCTCGATCGTGTAGGGCGCGATGGAGGCGAAATCCTGCTCCAGATCCCACGGGCAACCGCTCTCCGGATCACGCAGGCATTCCATGATCGCGGTCAGCCGAGTGAACTGATGGGCCGCATCGCCCGTATCGTCGAAGATGAGTGCGTCGTCGGGTTTGGCCATTGCAGCTTGCCTCCTGCCATGCGAATGCCTCTGGCCTAACCAGCCCGCAAGGGGAAGTCCACTATGCCCGTTCTCAACCGTATCGCCGATCTCGGCCCGCAAATGACCGAATGGCGGCACTGGCTGCATCGCCATCCCGAGCTGCGCTTCGATCTGCACCAGACCTCGGAGTTTGTCGCAGCAAGGCTGCGTGAAATCGGGGTGGATGAGATCCATGAAGGGATCGCGCAGACCGGGATCGTGGCGCTGATCAAAGGGCAGGGCGAGGGGGCCACAATCGGCCTGCGCGCCGATATGGACGCGCTTCCGATCACGGAAGAAACCCATGCGGAGTACGCCTCCGAGACGCCCGGCAAGATGCATGCCTGCGGCCATGACGGGCATACGGCGATGCTTCTGGGGGCTGCGGCCTATTTGGCCGAGACCCGGAAATTCGCAGGCACCGTGGCGCTGATCTTCCAGCCCGCCGAGGAAGACGGCGGCGGGGCCGAGGTGATGGTCGATGCGGGCGTGATGGACCGTTTCGGCATCTCGCGCGTCTTTGCGATCCATAACGCGCCGGGGCTGCCTTTCGGACATTTCTACACGACGCCCGGCCCCTATCTCGCTTCGGTCGACGAGGCGCGGGTGACGGTGACGGGGCGCGGCGGCCATGCGGCGACCCCGCAGGGCTGCATCGATCCGATCCCGGCGCTCTCGGCGATGGTGACTTCGCTGCAGACGGTGGTTTCGCGCAATGTCGGCGCGGGCGATGCGCTCGTCGTCTCGGTCACGCAGATCCATGCGGGCACCGCGCTCAACATCATTCCCGAAAGCGGGTTTCTCACCGCGACGATTCGCTGCTTCGAGCCGGACGTCCGTGATCTGGCGGAAAAACGGCTGCGCGAGATATGCGAAGGGATCGCGGCGGCCCATGGCGTCAGCGTCGAGATCGAATACGAGCGTGGCTACCCGCCCACCGTGAACGACCCTGACGAGACTGGCTTCGCCGCCGAAGTCGCAGGCGAGATCGCAGGGCCCGAGCGTGTCGTGACCGACGCTCCGCGTGAAATGGGTGCCGAGGATTTCGCATATATGCTGGCGGCCCGGCCCGGCGCCTATCTCTTCATGGGCACCGGCGAGGGCGCGGGGCTCCACCATCCGCGCTTCGATTTCAACGACGAGGCCGCCCCCGTGGGCGCATCCTACCTCGCCCGTCTGGCCGAGCGCGCCTTGCCCTTGGGCTGAGCCGCCTCTCTTCCCCTTGGGGAAAATATCCCGGGGACGCTCCGCAGGAGCGGGGGCAGAGCCCCTTTTTCCTTGCCGATCACAGCCCTCCGGCGACAGGGGGCCTGCGCCCCGTTTCCTTTCGCTCCGTCACCGCGACGTGAGGACGCGTTCACAGGGGCCGCTTCGCCTTGCCAAGCCTGAGGGCCACGGCTAGGGTGCGCGCCGACAACCGGGGCTTGCTGCCCCCAAGGCCCATGACAAAGGACCATAGATCATGTTCGTGACCCCCGCTTTCGCGCAGGCCGCCGGTGGCGCCAGTAACCCCGCCGCCGCGTTCGGCCAGTTCCTTCCCCTGATCCTGATCTTCGTGATCATGTATTTCCTGCTGATCCGTCCGCAGCAGAAAAAAGCCAAGGAGCACAAGGCGATGCTCGAGGCTCTGCGCCGCGGTGATCAGGTCGTGACCCAGGGCGGCATTCTCGGCAAAGTCACCCATATCAAGGAAGACGGCGAGGTCGAGGTCGAGATCGCGCAGGGCGTCAAAGTCCGCGTGGTGAAATCGACCATCGTGCAGGTTGTTTCGCGCACCGAACCCGCCAAGACCTCCGAATAAGCCATAAAAGGCCCGTCCCCCATGTTGCACATCTCGCTGTGGAAGCGCGTGCTGATCCTGATCATCATTTTGATCGGGGTCGTCTTTGCCGCGCCGAACATCTTTTACAACCGGGTGGAGGGGCATAACGATGCCGTTGCCGCCGCCGCGAAGGGCGAGTCTCTGACGCCCGAGCAGCAGGCCGCGCAGGCTGGCTGGCCCGATTGGCTGCCCTCCGACATCGTCAATCTCGGCCTCGATCTGCGCGGTGGCGCGCAGCTTCTGGCCGAGGTCAATGTCGGTGAGGTCTACAAGGCGCGCGTCGATGCGCTCTGGCCGGAGTTCCGCAAGGCGCTCGCCGCCGAACGCGGCACGCTCGGCTCGATCCGCCGCCTGAACGCCGATCCGGGTGTCCTGCGTATCCAGATCGGCAATGCCGACCAGATCGCGGAAGCCCAGAAGATCGCCGAGACGCTGAACAACCCGGTCTCGTCGCTGACCGGTGTGGGGCAGAAAACCCTCGCGATCACGACCCAAGGCAACCAGCTGATCATCCAGCTCTCGGATGCCGAGAAGGCCGCGACCGACGACCGCACGATGCAGCAATCGCTGGAGATCGTGCGCCGCCGGATCGACGCCGCGGGCACCCGTGAACCCACGATCGTGCGCGAAGGCTCCGACCGCATCCTGATCCAGGTGCCGGGCGCAAGCTCCGCTCAGGAGATCAAGCAGCTCATCGGCACCACCGCGAAGCTGACCTTCAATTCGGTGATCGGCACCAGCTCGAACCCGAACGAGGCGGTGGGCTCGGATCAGGAAATCCTGCCCTCGGCCGATCAGAAGGGGCTCTATTACATCCTCGACAGCCTTCCGGTCGTGACCGGCGAGGACCTGACGGATGCGCGCCCCGACACCGACCAGAACGGCTATCCGGCGGTGGCCTTCCGCTTCAACGCGAGCGCGGCCCGCACCTTCGGCGATTACACGCAGAACAATATCGGCAAGCCCTTCGCCATCGTGCTCGACAACAAGGTGATCTCGGCGCCCACGATCCAATCGCATATCGCGGGCGGCTCGGGCATCATCACCGGCCGGTTCACGGTGAAAGAGGCGACCGATCTGGCGCTGCTGCTGCGGGCCGGTGCGCTGCCCGCCTCGATGACCTTCCTCGAAGAGCGGACCATCGGCCCGGAGCTTGGCGCGGATTCGATCGCGGCCGGCAAGATGGCCGCAGCCGTGGGCGCGGTGCTCGTCGTGGTCTTCATGATCGCCTCCTACGGCACCTTCGGCGTCTTCGCCTCGCTGGCACTGGGGATCAACATCGCGCTGATCTTCGCGATCCTCTCGGTGATCGGCGGCACGCTGACACTGCCCGGTATCGCAGGGATCGTGCTGACGATGGGCACGGCGGTCGACGCCAACGTGCTCGTGTTCGAGCGTATCCGCGAGGAGCTGCGCAATCAGCAAAAGGCGAAAGCCGCCCGCGCGATCGAGCTTGGCTATGAGCGCGCGATGTCCGCCATCGTCGACGCCAACGTGACCACCTTCCTCACGGCGGTGATCCTCTTCGTGCTGGGCGCAGGCCCGGTGCGGGGCTTCGCCGTCACCTTCCTGATCGGGATCATCACCTCGGTCTTCACCGCGATCTGGGTGACGCGGCTGTTCGTGAGCATCTGGTTCGCGCGCCGTCGTCCCCGCGAACTGGTACTGTAAGGGAGATCGAGACATGGCATTTCGTCTGAAACTGGTCCCCGAAAAGACCAACTTCGACTTCTTCAAACATCAGGTCGCGACCTTCGGTTTCTCCGTCTTCATGGTGCTGGCCTCGATCGTGCTGGTGCTCGTGATGGGGCTGAACCTCGGGATCGACTTCCGCGGCGGCACCACGATCCGCACCGAGGCCGACCAGACCGAGCCGGTCGATATCGGCGCTTACCGCTCCGCGATCGCGCCGCTCGATCTGGGCGACGTGCTGATCACGCAGGTCTATGACCCGAACTTCCGCGCCGATCAGAAGGTCGTCACGATCCGCATTCAGGCGCAGGACGGTCAGGAGGCGATCAGCCCCGACACTCAGGCCAAGGTGCTGGAATCGCTCAAATCGGTGAACAAGGACATCAAGATCGTAGCGACCGAGTCGATCGGCCCCAAAGTCTCGGGCGAGCTGATCTGGACCGCAATCTGGTCCGTGCTGGCCGCCGTCGCCGCGATCCTTGTCTATATCTGGCTTCGGTTCGAATGGCAGTTCTCGGTGGGCGCGGTCGCCGCGCTGATCCATGACGTGACCGTCACCGTGGGCATCTTCGCGCTGTTCCAGATCAAGTTCGACCTGTCGATCATCGCGGCGCTGCTGACGATCCTCGGCTATTCGATCAACGATACCGTCGTCGTCTTCGACCGTCTTCGCGAGAACCTCGTGAAATACAAGAAGATGCCGCTGCGCGAAGTGATGAACCTCTCGGTCAACGAGACGCTGTCGCGTACCGTCATGACCTCGGGCACCACGCTGCTCGCTCTGATCTCGCTGCTCGTTCTGGGTGGCGACGTGATCCGCAACTTCGTCTTCGCGATGACCTGGGGCGTGATCGTGGGCACCTATTCCTCGGTCTATGTCGCAAAGAACATCGTCCTGTTCATCGGGCTCGACCGCAACAAGGAGAAGAAGGACCCCTCGGAGAAGTTCTTCGACAAAACGGATGTCGCTACTGACTGAAGCCAATTTCGGGGCCTCGCTGCCGATCGACGGCTACGGGCCGGGATTTTTCCGCGTGGCCGGAGAGGTCACGCGCGGCTCGGTCTGGGTCGCGGGCGAGGAGATGGGCAGCTGGGGCGGTCTGGACGACCGCGCGCCGCTGCTGGCACTCGCAGGCAAGCTCGACGTGCTGTTCATCGGCACCGGCGAAGAGATCGCCCATCTGCCGAAGGACCTCGTGGCCGAGCTGGAGGCCGAGGGTCTGATGTGCGAGGGCATGGCGACACCGTCTGCGGCCCGCACCTATAACGTGCTGTTGTCCGAAGGCCGCCGGGTCGGCTGCGCGCTGATCGCGATGCCGGAAACCCCTGCCACGCCCGAGACGCCTGAATGAGCATGTTGTCGGTCGAAGGGCTCGCGGTGTCGCGCGGTGGTCTCCCGGTTCTGGAAGACCTGAGCTTTTCGCTCGACGCAGGCCATGCGCTGGTGCTGCGCGGCCCCAACGGGGTCGGCAAGACGACGCTTCTGCGTACCTTGGCCGGGCTGCAACCGGCGCTCGCCGGGACGGTCTCGATGCCGCCCGAGAGCATGGCCTATGCCGCGCATTCCGACGGGCTGAAATCGACGCTGACCGTGCGCGAGAATCTCGGCTTCTGGGCGTCGATCTATGCGACCAGCGATATCGAACCGGCGCTGGAACGGATGAACCTCCAAAGCCTCGAGACGCGGCCCGCCCATAGCCTCTCGGCCGGGCAGAAGCGCCGCCTTGGCCTTGCGCGGCTTCTGGTGACCGGCCGCCCGATCTGGGTGCTGGACGAGCCGACCGTGTCGCTCGACACCGCCTCTGTCGCGCTTTTCGCCGAGGCCGTGCGCGGCCATCTGGCCGGGGGCGGGGCCGCGCTGATCGCAACCCATATCGATCTCGGGCTGAACGAAGCCTCCGTGCTCGACCTGACGCCCTTCAAGGCCAAGACGCCGGAAGAGGGCGGGATGCAGGGCGCTTTCGACGAGGCCTTCCTATGATCGCGCGGCGCGCTATCGGCGCGGTCGGGAGCCTCCGGCGGGGATATTTGGACCAAGGCGAAGGCAGCTGCGCGCTGTTTCGGCTTGGCCGAAATATCCCGGGGGATGAGCGGCGCAGCCGCGAAGGGGGCAGCGCCCCCTTGGCTGGCGCAGGAGGCCGGGCATGATCGCGCTTCTGCTGAGAGATCTGCGCCTTGCGGTGCGTGCGGGCGGCGGCTTCGGCCTCGGGCTGGCCTTCTTCCTGATCGTGGTGACGCTGGTGCCGTTCGGCGTCGGCCCCGAAGGGAAAATCCTCGCGCGGATCGCTCCGGGTATCCTGTGGGTCGGCGCGCTTCTGGCCTGCCTGCTCTCGCTCGACCGGATTTTCGCGCTCGATTACGAGGATGGCTCGCTCGATCTGCTGGTCACCGCGCCGGTGCCGCTCGAAGGGGTCGTGTCGATCAAGGCGCTCGCGCATTGGATCACCACGGGGCTGCCGCTCGTGGTCGCAGCGCCCGTGTTCGGGATCTTGCTGCATCTGCCGCAGGGCGCGCATGTCTGGATGGTGATCTCGCTTCTTCTGGGCACGCCTGCGCTCTCGGTTCTGGGCACATTCGGGGCCGCTCTGACGGTCGGGCTGAAGCGCGGCGGTCTTTTGTTGTCGCTGCTGGTCTTGCCATTCTATGTGCCGACCCTCATCTTCGGGGCGGAGCTCGTGCGCCGTGGCGCCGAGGGGATGAACACTGAGACACCGCTTCTGATGCTGGCCGGGATCACGGCGGCGACGGTCGCGCTGGTGCCCTTCGCCTCGGCCGCCGCGATCCGCGTCAATCTGCGCTAGCGCAACCCATGCGCGCGCCGTGATAGGAAGAGCCGTGATACACAGAGCCAACCTGGCCAGAAGGTGAGCAGAACAACAAGATGTCGATCTGGGAATACGCCAACCCCGTCAAATTCATGAAGACCACGGACAAGATCCTGCCCTGGACGGTGGGAATTGCCGCGATCACGCTGATCGTCGGGCTGGTCTGGGGCTATTTCTTCGTCCCGGCGGCCGAGAACTTCGGCGGTTCGGTGAAGGTGATTTATGTCCATGTCCCCGCCGCGATGATGGCGATCAACATCTGGGTGATGATGGTCGTGACCTCGCTGATCTGGCTGGTCCGCCGCCACCATGTCTCGGCGCTGGCCGCGAAGGCTGCGGCGCCCATCGGCGCGGTGATGACGCTGATCGCTTTGATCACCGGCGCGGTCTGGGGCCAGCCGATGTGGGGCACGTGGTGGGAATGGGATCCGCGCCTGACCTCGTTCCTGATCCTGTTCCTGTTCTACCTCGGCTATATCGCGCTCTGGGCGGCGGTCGAGAACCCCGACACGGCCGCCGATCTGACCGGCGTGCTCAGCCTCGTCGGCGGGGTGTTTGCCGTGCTCTCGCGCTATGCGGCGAATTTCTGGAACCAGGGGCTGCATCAGGGCGCGACGCTCTCGATGGATTCCGAACAGCACATCGCCGATGTCTACTGGTTCCCACTGCTTCTCTGCATGGCCGGGTTCATCTTCTTCTTCCTCGCGCTTGTGCTGATCCGCACCCGCACCGAGGTCCGCGCGCGCCGACTGGGCGCCATCCAGCAACGTGAGCGCATGGCATGAGTGATACGACCGAGCAAGGCGGCACCGTCACCGAGGGCGGCGTCGTCCTCGTGGACCCGTCCACCAAATCCTACACCGAAACCGTCAACATCGCCTGGGCCTCGACGGTCGTGCTTCTCGTGCTGATCGTCGTCGTCTCGCTGATGCGTGGCGCGAAGGTGAAACGTCAATTGGCCGAGGCCGAGGCTCGCCGGAAAGGGGGCGCACATGGTTAAGCCGCTGATGCTGCTGCCGCCGCTGATCTTCGCGGGGCTTGCGGGCGTGTTCATCTGGGGGATGACGCGCGAGGACCCGACGCAGCTGCCGACCGCTTTCGCAGGCAAGCCCGCGCCGCCGGTGCAGCTTGAACCGCTGGGCGATTTCAAACCCTTCACCGATGCCGATCTGAAGGACGGCAAGGTGAAGCTGGTGAACTTCTGGGCCTCGTGGTGCGCGCCGTGCCGGGTGGAGCATCCCAATCTCGAAGCGCTTGCCGATGAGGGGATTCCGATCTACGGGGTCAATTACAAGGACAAGCCCGTCAAAGCGCAGGGCTTCCTGAGCGAGATGGGCAACCCGTTCGCCGAACTCGGCGCCGATCCGAACGGCAAGATGGCGCTGAACTGGGGCGTCTACGGCGTGCCCGAGACCTTCGTGATCGATGGTACGGGCAAGGTGCTCTATCGCTTCGCCGGTCCACTGACCGAGCGCGTGATCGCCTCGGATCTGCGCCCTCTGCTGAACGGCGAGACGGCCGAGAAGTAAAGGGCAGGGCGCAAGCGCGCCACTAGCCCCGATCCAGATCGCTACAAAAGCAAAGGCCCCCGAACCGGGGGCCTTTCTTGTTTCGAACTCAGAACGGGATCTCGTCGTCGAAATCCGAGCGGCCACCGCCGCCGCCGCCACCGGAGCCGCCCGAGGACGGTCCGCCGTAGCCGCCGCCATCATCGTAGCCGCCGCCACCCGAGGACGGGCCGCCGTAGCCACCGCCACCGCCGCCTTGACCGCCGCCCGAGCCGCCAGGCCCGTCGAGCATGGTCAGTTCCGAGCGATAGGGGCGCAGCACGACCTCGGTCGAGTAGCGGTCCTGACCGTTCTGGTCCTGCCATTTGCGGGTTTCGAGCTGGCCCTCGATATAGACCTTCGAACCTTTGCGCAGATATTGCTCTGCCACTTTCGCCAGCGGCTCCGAGAAGATCGCGACCGAATGCCATTCGGTGCGCTCCTTGCGCTCGCCGGTATTGCGGTCGCGCCACGTCTCGGAGGTGGCGATGCGCAGGTTGCACACCTTGCCGCCGTTCGAGAAGGTCCGCACCTCCGGGTCTCGGCCCAGATTGCCGATCAAGATGACCTTGTTGACGCTGCCTGCCATATTGCCTCCGCCTCGCGATTCTAGAATTGGTCCCAAAGGGTATAGAGCAGAGCCCCGCTGGAGCCTAGGGGCGAAGCTTCGCTCAACCGTGACGGAAAGCGGCGAATTCCCGCGTGCATCTTTGGTTTGAGAGCGATTTCGGCCCCGGATTTCCAACCTTGTGCCGATAGATGGCGCCGTGGGTTTGCCACAGGTCTGGACGAGCCGGACGGCACACGGGGACGAACCCCACCCGATCCGGTCGAGCAACCCTACATCCCATGAGGAGATACCCCATGAAATACCTGATGCTGATCGCCGCGAGCGCCACGATTGCCGCAGCCTCCACTCTCCCCGCTCTCGCAGAAGGTGGCGAAGGCGCCGTGGCCCCGGCGAAAGAGCAGAAGCTTTCCGCCGAGCTGAAAAATCAGGGCTACGACGTGCGCCGGATGGAAATGGAAGACGGCTATATCGAAGTCTACGCGATGAAGGACGGCAAGCGCGCCCAACTCTACTTCGATTCCAACCTCAAGCAGGTGAAGCGCTCGGACAGCAACTGATCCGATCCTCAAGGGGCGGGCCGGGATGATCCGGCCCGTCTTCCCGACGCCAGTCTTTTCCGAAGCAGCAGGAGGGCCCGATCATGGCCATCGAAGACGCGAGCTTTACCGATCTTCCGTCGCAGGAGACGTCTCACGCAGAGCCGCCGCCCGTCGGTGCGCATAGCGTATGGGACCCGTTCATCCGGGTGTTCCACTGGTCCATCGCGGGCCTCTTCACCGCCAATGCGTTCTTCACCTCGCCGAAGCACGATCTGCACCACTGGATCGGCTACACGGTCGCGGGGCTCGTGACCGCGCGGATCCTCTGGGGGCTGTTCGGCACCCGTCACGCGAAGTTCAAGGACTTCCCGCCATCGCCCACCGGCGCGCTGACGCAGCTGCGCGATATGGCGACGGGAAGGCGGCACGCACATCTGGGCCATTCGCCGCTCGGGGCGCTGATGATTTACAACCTTTTGATCACGCTTCTCGTCATTGCGGGATCGGGATGGTTGATGACCACTGATGCCTATTGGGGCGTGAAATGGCCTCAGGAAGTGCATGAACTCGCCGTCAACTGGGCCGAAGTCTCGATTGCCGCCCATATCGCTGCCGTCGTCTTCGAAAGCCGCCGGTTGCGCGTGAACCTTGCGCGCGCGATGATCACCGGTAAGAAGGTATTCCGCGGCAACAGAGGGTAAGCGCCGATGGCGGTTTCGCGAGAGCGAGTCTCAATCTGGACGAAAGAGGGCGCATTGGTCGCCCTCATCATTTTCCAAGCCGCCTGCACATCGCTCTTCGTGGCCGACGTGTTCGACGACTTCCGCGAGGCCGGGCGTCTCTCCCTGCATCTCAACATGGAGCTTTTCGCCAATCTCGGCCTGATCGCGGGGATCGTCGTCGAGGCGGCCGTGCTTTGGGCGCTGTTGCGACGTCAGGCGCATGCCGACCGCACGATCGGGGCTGCACAAGGCGCAATGGCCGAGATGATGAGCGCGCAGTTCGACCAATGGGGGCTGACCCCCGCGGAGGCCGATGTCGCAGCCTTCACCATCAAGGGCTTCTCGGTCTCGGAGACCGCTTCCTTTCGCGGCTCGAGCGAGGCCACGGTGAAATCCCACCTCAATTCCGTCTATCGCAAGGCGGGCGTGTCGGGCCGCTCTCAGCTCGTTTCGATCTTCGTGGAGGAGCTGTTTCACGGCCCCATCAAGGCCGATGCGAAAAAGCAACAGGCGCACGCAATCTGACGCTACGGCAGCTTATCGGCGGGAGGTTGCCGAGGCGATTGGCGTTTTGCTTTAACTTTTCGCTGATTTCTCTATAGTTTGCCCCAGAATACGTGGACAGTGAGTGGTGGGGGCCGATGCGTAGAACGATCGGAATTCTCGGGCTGGCGGCGATTGCCGCGGCAGCGGTGATGGCGGGCCCAATGAGCGCCCAGGCAGAGGGGCTGCGGCTTCAGGGGAGTTCTTCGAAATCCCGCGCGATGCTGTTCCGAAACCAGACCAACATTCTCGATACCCGCGCCGCGCAGCAATATGAACATTCCTCGCGGCTGACGCCCAAGGGCAAGCTGACCCAGACCGCCAGCGTCGAGAACGTGCCGCGCTACAACGGCAAGTACCGCGGCCAATATATGAGCACCGCGAAATCGGTGGCCTCGCGCCATGGCATCCCGACCGATCTGTTCCTGCGCCTCGTGCAGCAGGAGAGCGGTTGGAACCCGCAGGCGCGCTCGCACAAGGGCGCGATGGGGCTGGCGCAGCTGATGCCCGCTACCGCACGCAAACTCGGCGTGAACCCCCGCGATCCGGCGCAGAACCTCGAAGGCGGCGCGCGCTACCTGAAGATGATGTATAACCGGTTCGGAAGCTGGCGGCTGGCGCTTGCCGCCTACAATGCAGGACCGGAGGCGGTTGCGAAACATAACGGCATTCCGCCTTATCGCGAGACCCGGAATTATGTGCGGATCATCCTCGGCGGTTGATCCTTCTCAACTCACAAATAGAGAAAAGCCCCGCAAGATCAGCGATCTGCGGGGCTTTCTTTATGTCTTGAGTAAAGAGAGCCGCCGAAGCGGCTGATCTTACGGAATGATCCGGGTGTATTTCGTGCCCGCGAGCGTCGCGCCCGCCATCAGACCGGCCTGGCCGAAGACCAGCGCAATGATCGGCGCGGTCGAGGTTAGGGTGGAGGCCGAAATCGCGCCGCCCTGATCCGGCACCGCATAGCGCGCATCCGCGCCGAGCTGCCAGCCATCGCCGCGGCGGAAGCCGGCCAGCGCCTCGGGCGTCATGAAGAACAGGGCATGGGCATATTGCTGCGCCCCGATCTGCAGACCGAAGCTCGCCGCCGCTGCCGAGTAGTAATCCACGGTCACGTTGTTGATCCGCAGCGCGCCGCGCCCGAATGCGCCACCGATGCCGAAGCCCGCTTCGGTCATCAAGGGCATCCAGAGCACGCCGACCGACTTGTTCTCGAGATCGCGGGTGCCGGGATATTTCGTCAGGAGGTAGTTCCGGGTCGCATCGACCCGCGCGTCCAGCTTGGCGCTGCCTGCACTGCCCACGCCGTTGCCGCAGGCTGCAAGGCCAAGCCCCGCACCGCCCATCGCCAGAAGGGTCCGTCTGGAAAGTTTCGTCATGTCTGTCGCTCCGCTCGATATGCCCGATCTCGCGCCGGGCTGATTGGTCTTATTACGACCGCTTGGCACAATTAATAGACGAGGGAACCCGCTTTGTCACTTCTTCTTGAGCCAATTCACGCTGAAGTGGCAAGACCCTGCTTAGCCGTTACCGAGCAGTTTCGCAGCCTCCGGCGCGAAATAGGTGAGCACACCATCGCAGCCCGCGCGGCGGAAGCTCATCAGGCTTTCGAGCATGACTTTTTCGTGGTCCAGCCAGCCGTTCTTCACCGCCGCCATGATCATCGCGTATTCGCCCGACACCTGATAGGCATAGGTCGGCACGCCGAACTGCTCTTTCACGCGGTGGCAGATGTCGAGATAGGGCATCCCGGGCTTCACCATGACCATATCCGCGCCCTCCGACAGATCGCGCGCAACCAGCCGGATCGCCTCGTCGGAATTGCCGGGGTTCATCTGGTAGGTCTTCTTGTCACCTTTGAGCGCGCCCGTTGCTCCCACCGCATCGCGGAACGGCCCGTAGAAGCCGGAAGCATATTTCGCGGCGTAGCTGAGGATCGTCACATCAGCATGGCCTGCGGCCTCGAGCGCTGAGCGGAGCGCCGTGATCCGCCCGTCCATCATGTCCGAGGGCCCGAGGATATCCGCCCCGGCCTCGGCCTGCGCAATCCCCATTTTCACAAGGCATTCAACGGTTTCGTCGTTGAGGATGATCCCGTCGCGCACCAGCCCGTCATGGCCGTTCGCATTGTAGGGATCGAGCGCGATATCGGTCATAATCGCGATCTCGGGCACCTCCGCCTTGATCGCGCGGATCACTCGGTTGGTGATGTTCTCGGGGTTCCAGGCCTCTTCGCAGGCCTCGGTCTTCACCGCCGGATCGGTATAGGGAAAGAGGCAGATCGCCGGAATTCCAAGCTTTGCGGCCTCTTCAGCGGCGCGAACCGCGCCCTCGAGCGTACGACGCACGACCCCCGGCATCGACGGCACCTCGACATCCGCGCCCGGCACGTCGGTGATGAAGATCGGCCAGATCATGTCCTTCACACTCAACCGGTGCTCCTGCGCGAGATCACGAAGCGCGGCAGTGCGGCGCATCCGGCGCAGACGGGTATGCGGGAAGGGCGGAAGGATCGGGTTCATCGGCAGGCTCCTCTGGCTCGGCCAAATGGGTGCCATGGATCGATGTAACAGGCAAGCGCGGCAGATCCGCGCGGGGTTCCGCTCGGGCCGAGGCTGGTCTATGTCTCGACGAGAGGGCCGCGACACGACGACCCGGAAGAACGAGGGCGAGGGGCTTGGAAGTTTTCGACACGATCGCGCGGCTGATCGACCTGCGCAGCTTTTCCAACCTGTGGTATTGGATCGCGCTGGCCGCAGTCTGGTCCTCCGCCTCGCATTGGGTGCTGGGCGTGCCGTGGGACATGGTGATCCGCGCGCGCCGCAAGGGCGGCGAGGCGGCCGAGGATCTCGCCGCGATGACGGCACTGAACGCGCGCAGGCTGAACCGGATCCGGCGCGATGCGGGGTTTTCGATGTCGATCTCCATTCCGTTCATGCTGAGCTTTCTGCTGATTACCGGTTTCATCTATGGCTCGGAGACCGCGCAGGCTTTCGCGCTGCTGCTGGTACCGATGATGGGGGTGTTCGGGTTGAGCCTGCGTCTGGCGCATAAACTCGACGCGGACCCAGCGCTGGCGCATGATCCGACGCTTGCGATCAAGGCGCTCTCGCGCCACCGGGTGAACGTGCAGGCGATCGGCGTGGTGGCGATCATCGTGAGCGCGCTTTGGGGAATGTATCAGAACCTTCTCGCCTCGATGCTGGTTTGACGCGCGAAGCAACTTGACACCGGCGGCAGGGCCGATACCTCGCTTGGCTATGGAGCATTTTCTTCTCTCGGGCGCCCCGGAAGGGTTCGACGCCGCCTTGCTGACCAAGGAACTTGCCAAGGGCAAGTCGGTCATCCATGTCGCGCGCGACGATCGCCGTCTGGCGGCCATGCGCGGGGCACTTGCGTTCTTCGCACCCGAGGCGACGGTGCTGGACTTCCCGGCCTGGGATTGTCTGCCCTATGACCGGGTCTCGCCCAATGCCGATATCTCGGCCACGCGCATGGCGACGTTGGCCGCGCTGGCCTCGGGCATGCCCGGGCCGTTCGTTCTGCTGACGACGCTCTCAGCTGCCATGCAGCGCGTGCCCGCGCGCGAGGTGCTGGCCGGTGCGAGCTTCACCGCGCAGGTCGGCAAGCGGATCAACGAGCAGGCGTTGCGCGAATTCCTCGTGCGGATGGGCTTCTCGCAGGCCTCGACCGTGTCCGAGCCCGGCGATTACGCGATCCGCGGCGGCATCATCGACATCTTCCCGCCCGGCGAGGGCGGCCCGGTGCGGCTCGACCTGTTCGGCGATGTGCTCGACGACGCGCGCGGCTTCGACCCGGTGACCCAGCGCACGACCGAGAAGCTGAAAGGCGTGGAACTGGCGCCGGTCTCCGAGGTCATTCTCGACGAGGCAGCGATCACGCGCTTCCGGCAGAATTACCGGATCGAATTCGGCTCCGGCGGCGCGGAAGACCTGCTTTACGAGGCCGTCTCGGCAGGGCGCAAACAGGCGGGGATGGAGCATTGGCTGGGCTTCTTCCATGAAAAGCTCGAGACCATCTTCGACTATCTGCCCGACGCGTCGGTGATGCTCGACGATCAGATCGCCGCGCAGCAGGAAAGCCGTTGGGACGGGATCGCGGATCAGTATGACACGCGGCGCGAGGCGATGACCCGGCGCGACCGGCTGGATTCGGTCTACAAACCCGCTCCGCCGCAGCTTTTGTATTTGAACCCAGAGGGTTGGGAGGCGGTGTTGAAACCGCTTCGCGTGCTGCGCCTGCAGGTGATCCCGGCACCGCCCGGACCCGGCATCCTGAATGCGGGCGGGCGCGTGGGGCGCAATTTCGCGCCCGAGCGCAAGGTCGAAAACGTCAGCCTGTTCAGCGCCTTGAAGGATCATGTTCAAGCGCGTCTGGCCGATGGGCCCGTAGTGATCGCTTCTTGGTCCGAGGGGGCACGTGAGCGTCTGCGCGGGTTGATGGAAGACGAAGGGCTGATCGGCGCCAAGCTGATCGGCTCTGCGCGCGAGATCGGGCCGGGAGTGAACCTCACCGTCTGGCCGCTCGACGAGGGGTTCGAAGCCCCGCGCGACGGCGGCGAGATGACCGTGATTTCCGAGCAGGACGTGCTGGGCGAACGGCTCGTCTCGAAGCCGCGACGCAAGCGCAAGGCCGAGAATTTCCTGACCGAACACACGACGCTGTCGCCCGGCGATCTGGTCGTCCATGTCGATCACGGGGTCGGCCGCTACAAGGGTCTGGAGACGGTCACGGCTCTTGGCGCGCCGCATGAATGCGTGCTGCTGGAATATGCGGGCGGAGATCGCCTCTATCTGCCGGTCGAGAATATCGAACTGCTCAGCCGTTATGGCCATGAGGAAGGCTTGCTCGACAAGCTCGGCGGGGGCGCGTGGCAGGCCAAGAAGGCCAAGCTGAAGGAACGTATCCGCCAGATCGCCGACAAGCTGATGCGCATCGCGGCCGAGCGTCACCTGCGCAATGCGCCCATTCTGGAAGCGCCGCATCACGAGTGGGAAAGCTTCGCCGCGCGCTTCCCTTATACCGAGACCGACGACCAGATGAGCGCGATCGAGGATGTCGTGGACGATCTGAAATCGGGCACGCCGATGGATCGTCTGGTCGTGGGAGATGTGGGCTTCGGCAAGACCGAGGTCGCGATGCGCGCGGCTTTCGTGGCTGCGCAATCGGGCATGCAGGTCGCGGTGATCGCGCCGACGACGCTGCTCGCGCGCCAGCACTACAAGACCTTTGCCGAACGCTTCCGGGGCACCGCGCTGAACGTGAAGCCGTTGTCGCGTTTCGTCTCCGCCAAGGAAGCCACAAAGACCCGCGAGGGGCTGCGCGATGGCACGGTCGATATCGTGATCGGCACCCATGCGGTTCTGGCGAAATCGGTGAAATTCGCCAATCTCGGTCTGCTGGTCATCGACGAGGAGCAGCATTTCGGCGTGCAGCACAAAGAGCGCCTGAAAGAGATGCGCTCGGAGATCCATGTGCTCACGCTGACCGCGACGCCGATCCCGCGCACGTTGCAGCTCTCGCTGACCGGCGTGCGCGATCTGTCGATCATCGGCACGCCGCCC
>NZ_DFRG01000171.1:0-8188 GCF_002378135.1 Thioclava sp. UBA3469 | reverse complement strand
GCTGGGACGGGCCGGGACGCGAGAGCCTGCTGACGCTGGAGGCGCTCGATCAGCGCACGATCCGGCAGCAGGCGGGCGTGGCCCCGCTGCCGCTGACCCGTGACGAGGCCGCCGCCCTGCTCGATCCGGCGGGGCCCGCGCGGATCGGGCCGCGCGTCGACTGGCTGGCGCTTGGCGATCATCTGCAACCGATGGGACCGGCGGGCTGTTTCGCCCCCGCGACCCCGATCCAGACGCCGGAGGGCGCGGTGCCTGCCGCGCGGCTTCGCGAAGGCGATCTGGTCGAGACCATCGATGCCGGACCGCAGCCGGTGCTCTGGTCGGGCCGGATTAGCCTGCCTGCGATCGGGCATCTGCGTCCGGTGAAACTCTGTGCGCCGGTCTTCTCCGCACGGCAGGATCTTTGGGTCATGCCGCAGCACCGCGTGGCGCTGAGCGGGCCGTCGGTGGATTTCATCTTCGGCGAGGACGAGGTGCTGATCGAGGCGCGCTCGCTGGCCGATGGCTGCGCCGCGCTGCAACCCGATTGCCCGGGCGTTCTGGAATGGCACGGGCTGCTGCTAGGCGGCCATCACCTGCTGATGGCGGATGGCTGCAAGCTGGAGAGCCTGCATATCGGGCGGCTCGCCCGGCAACCGCTTCTGGCGGCGACCACGGCCTTTGCGGGGCTGGTGCGCGAAGGTGGGGTGCCGCTCCATCGCAAGCCGGTGCGCAAGATCGTCTCGGGTTACGAGGCGAAGACGCTGGCCTCCGCCCGCCGTCAGGGGCTGCGTCCCTTCGTGGCTTAACCCATCAGCGCACGGCGCAGCAGGTTCAGCCCCGCCACGCCCAGCAGGATCAGCGTCCACCACCGGAACCGCACCGGGTCGAGCCGGTCCTGTGCCTTGAAGCCCAGCTTCATCCCCGCCAGCGCGGGCAGGATCATCAGAAGCGACAGCGGGATCGTCTGCGCGTTCAGCACGCCCGAGACCAGATGCGAACCGGTGAGGATGATCGCCCCGGTGAGGAAGACGACGCCGAGGATGCGCACGGCCTCCTGTTTCGGCGCGTCGATCGAGATCAGGTAGATGATCAGCGGCGGTCCCCAGATCCCGGAAATCCCGCCATAGAGCCCCGCGACGATGCCCAGCCCCGTCTCTGTCACCGCCCGGTGGCGCGTGGGCATCGGGATCTGCCGCCCCGAGATCTGCCAGATCGAGAAGGCGACGATCGGCCCGCCCAAGAGCGCGTACATCACCGGCTGCGGGATCACGTCGACGAGGGTCGCGCTGATCGGGATGAAGACTATGATCATCGCGATGAACAGCCGGTAATTCTTGATCGAGCCCACCGCCGCGCCGACCCCCTGACGGAAGGCCTGCATCACGTTGGTCACCAGCGTCGGCAGGATCAAAAGCGCCAGCGCCTGATGCGGCGGCAGAAAGGACGCGAAGCTCGACAGCATGATCATCGGCATCGCGAAACCGACCGCGCCTTTCACGAAACCTGCGAAAAGCGTGACGCCAAGCGCCGCGAATATTTGCCAAACTTCCATCCCGAACATGCGCGTTCCCCTTTCCTGTCCCGCGTCGCTTCTACCGGGTTACGCGGCGGGATACAGCCGTGAAGCGACGTGAAATCAGGCGCATACCCGACCACGCCGACAACCGCCGCGACATTATCCGTCGCAATTGTCGCTACTGGCGAATTTTTATTGCGCTGCGGTTGCGAAGTAACTAGACAGGCTGCAACTGCAGAATAAGGAGCCGACTCATGGCACATGACGGGGCCGATATGCCGACGACGATCATTCTGGACGACCTGATGGGCCTTGCGGAGGCGAGTCTGCCCGAACTGGAGGCGCTGGTCTCCGACGCGACCGCGAGCCTGCGCGCCGCGACCGAGAAAGACGGCCGCATTTCCGGCGCCGCGCTCGAGGCGAACCAATATCGCGCCCACGGTCTTGCCTGGCTGACCACCTATCAGCAGTCGCTCAAGCAGCTGCACGGCTGGGCTACGCGACTGGCCGAGGAAGGCAAGCTGGGCGAGATGGAGAAGCTGATCGTGCAGATCGGCTTCGGCGAATATCTCGCGCAGATCGCGGGCGGCATCCAGATGAACCAGGGCGAGATGGTGCGCCTGGCCGATATGGGCGTCAGCTGGACCCCGTCCGAGGCCGCCGCGAAACTGATCGCCGAGGGCAATTCCAACGCCGCCCGGATGCGTCTGGTCGAACTGATGCGCGACGTGCAGGGCCGCTCGATCTTCGGGCAGTCGGGTCTCGACGAAGACCTCGAAATGATCCGCGAGCAGTTCTACCGCTATGCCGAAGACCGCGTGAAGCCGAACGCGCATGAATGGCACCTCAAGGACGAGCTGATCCCGATGGAGATCATCGAGGAACTGGCCGAACTGGGCGTCTTCGGCCTGACCATCCCCGAGGAATATGGCGGGCTCGGCCTGTCGAAAGCCTCTATGGTCGTCGTGACCGAGGAGCTTTCGCGCGGCTACATCGGCGTGGGCTCCTTGGGCACCCGGTCCGAGATCGCGGCCGAACTGATCATCTGCGGCGGCACCGAGGAACAGAAGCAGAAATGGCTTCCGGGCCTTTCGTCTGGCGAAATCCTGTCGACCGCCGTGTTCACCGAACCGAATACCGGCTCGGATCTGGGCTCGCTTCGCACCCGCGCCGTCAAGGATGGCGACGACTGGCTGGTGACCGGCAACAAGACCTGGATCACCCACGCGCAGCGCACCCATGTGATGACGCTGCTCGCACGCACCGATCCCGCGACCGACAACTACAAGGGGCTGTCGATGTTCCTGGCCGAGAAGACGCCGGGCACCGACGACAACCCCTTCCCCACCGAGGGCATGACCGGCGGCGAGATCGAAGTGCTCGGCTATCGCGGCATGAAGGAATACGAGCTCGGCTTCGACAATTTCCGCGTGAAGGGCGAAAACCTTCTGGGCGGCGAAGAGGGCAAAGGCTTCAAGCAGCTCATGGAGACGTTCGAATCCGCCCGCATCCAGACCGCCGCCCGCGCCGTGGGCGTGGCGCAGTCGGCTCTGGAGATCGGGATGCAATACGCGATCGACCGCAAGCAATTCGGCAAGTCGCTGATCGAATTCCCGCGCGTGTCGTCGAAGCTCGCGATGATGGCGGTGGAGACGATGATCGCCCGCCAGCTGACCTATTTCTCGGCCTGGGAAAAGGATCACGGCCATCGCTGCGATCTGGAAGCCGGTATGGCGAAACTGCTGGGTGCGCGGGTGGCGTGGGCCGCTGCCGACAACGCGCTGCAGATCCATGGCGGCAACGGTTTCGCGCTGGAATACCAGATCAGCCGCATCCTCTGCGACGCGCGTATCCTGAACATCTTCGAGGGTGCCGCCGAGATTCAGGCGCAGGTTATCGCGCGGCGTCTCCTCGGCTGAGCCAGCGAAACTCTATTCAACGGGGCGATGCGGGCGAACCTCGCATCGCCCCGTTCTGATTTGACACCCGTGCAACGCCCCCGCAAGCTGAACGACGAGGTTCAGCACAATGGAGGGCGCATGGCTCGCACAATTCTGGTCACAGGCATCACCGGCTTCATCGCCAAACGCATTGCCTATGACCTTCTGGCGCAGGGCGAGATCGTGCGCGGCACGCTGCGCAAGGCCAGCCGCGGCGAGGAGGTGAAAGCCGCCTTGAGTGACCTCGGCCCCGAAGCGCTGGAACGGCTGAGCTTCGTCGAGGCCGATCTGATGGCGGACAAGGGCTGGGACGCGGCGATGGCGGGGGTCGACGCCGTGATCCACACCGCCTCCCCCTTCCCGCTCAGCAAGCCGAAGAACGAGGCCGAGGTGATCCAGCCTGCAGTCGAAGGCACCAAGCGGGTCCTGACAGCGGCACAAGCGGCGGGCGTGACCCGCGTGATCCAGACCTCCTCGATGGAGGCGGTGATGCATGGCGTGACTTCCGACCCAATGACCGAGCGCGACTGGTCGAACCCGCGCGCGCCGACCTGCAGCCCCTATACGCGCTCGAAGATCTTCGCAGAGGAAGCGGCGTGGGAATTCATCGAGGATCATCACGAGATGCGTCTGACGGTGATCAATCCCGGCCTCGTCTGCGGCACGCCGATGGATCGCCATACCGGCTCGTCCGTCGCGGTGATCGAGCGGCTGATGTCGGGCAAGGATCCGATGGCGCCGGAATTCGATATTCCGGTGGTCGATGTCGCCGATGTCTCCGCCTGCCATATCGCGGCGCTCGACCGGTCCGAGAGCATCGGTCGTCGCTACATCTGTGCGGAAAGCTTCATGTCCTTCCTCGAGATGGCGCGGGTGCTGAAGGCCGAGTTCCCCGACCGCAAGATCCCGACGCGGAAGGCACCGAACTGGATCGTCTCCATCCTCGCGCTGTTCGACGAGCAGATCGCGCTGATCAAGCCGATGCTCGGGATGAAGATGCACCTCAGCCACGAGGCCGCGACTCGCGATCTTGGGGTCGAGTTCGTACCCGCCGCCGAGGCCGTGCGCCGCACCGGACATTTCATCGTGCAGAAATAGCGTTGCGCTCGCCCAGTTTCGCAGCCAAATCTGGCGCGACAGACTGGAGGGGCGCAGATGATCCGCGACGCAAGACCGCAAGACGCAGAGGCGATCACCGAGATTTACAATGACGCGGTGCGCAACACGACCGCGATCTGGAACGAGATCGAGGTCGGCCCCGAGAACCGTCGCGCCTATATCGCGGATCGGCAGGCGGCGGGCTATCCGGTGCTGGTCTGGGAGGAAGACGGGCGCGCCGTGGGCTATGCGAGTTTCGGCCCGTTCCGCCCCCATGACGGCTATCACCTGAGCGTCGAGCATTCCGTCTATGTCCACCGCGATCACCGCGCGGGCGGCAAGGGCGCGAAGCTGATGGAAGCGCTGATCGCGCGTGCCAAAGAGGGCGGATTTCACGTCATGGTCGGCGCGATCGACGCTGCGAATGAGGGCTCGATCCGGCTGCATGAGCGGCTGGGCTTCACGCAGGTGGGCTTGATGCCGCAGGTGGGCAAGAAGTTCGGGCGCTGGCTGGATCTGGCGCTGCTGACGCTGTTGCTGGACGATCGCGAGCGGCCTTGAGCACCACGGCGGGTTTCCAACTATAGCACGGGGCGACTAGCCCCGGGCCGCGCCCGACCCTCCCCCCGGGAGGGCGCATTGGCGAAGACAGTAAAGGCACGACCGACCTACGGGCTTGCGAGATAAAGCGCCCAGCCACGAGCCGAACAAAGCGCCCACCCGAGGCTCGGGCGCGTCCCTCCGTCAGCGCGCACTTCGCCCCAGCAAATCCACGAAACGCTGCCGCGCCTCGGGCAAGGGGCGATCCCCCAGATCGGGCGCCATCCGTTCGCCAAGGAAAAACCCGGTCAGCCGCAGCCCCTGCACGATCTCGCCAAGGCTCGCGGGCCCCTGCCCCAACAGGCACAGCGGCAGCGGCAACAGTCTCGGCGCCCATTCCCCGGCCCCTTGCCGGCTGACGGCACGGCCCGAGCGCGGGCTGACATAGGCCAGATCGTCGCGCGATCCGGTCACCGCGCAGCGCGACAGGTCGAGCCCGTAGCCCATCTCTTCCAGCAGCCCCAACTCCCAGCGCAGATAGGTCGGCACCCAGTCGCCGCCCTCGGCCATCGCGTCGAACAGCGCCTCGGAGGCCATGAACAACGCGTCATGCGACTCACGTTCGGGTAGCGTGAACCGCAGAAGCGCCGTCACCGCATTCAGCCCGGCCAGCGCCTGCCGGTCCGACAGGATCACCGCGCGGCTCTGCAAAGGCTCGATCGTGTAGCTGCCGAGGTGATCTTCCAGCCGGGCGCGCCACGTCGCCGTGACCCGGTTTCCCGGCTGCAAGATCCCCGTCATCTTGCGCGACGCTCCACCGCGCACGACGCCCGCATGTCGCCCATGCGCCGAGGTGAACAGCTCGACGATCATCGAGCTTTCGCCATGCGGTCGTGCCGAGAGGATCGTGCCGAGGTCTTGCCAGTCCATGCGAGGGACTATCCTTTCCGTGACGTTGCGGCGCAAGCGGCTTCGTGAATTGCGCAGACGTCGCGCGCCGCACTAGCTTCACACCCATGAAACGCGCCTCAATCCTTTTCGCCGCCCTGATCGCCCTCGTCGAATTGGCGGCGTTTGGCGCGAGCTTCGTCAATAACATGGCCGAACACCCCCACGCTGCCGTGCCGCTGGGCATCCTGTGGCTGATGTTTCGCTACTTCACGATCTGGACGAATACGCTGGTGGGCCTCGCCTTCGGCTGGATGGCATGGCGCAAACGGGCACTGGCGAAGCCGTTCCTCGCGGCGCTGGTGCTGTGGATCCTGATCGTCGGCGTGGTCTACCACCTGCTGCTGGCTGGCGACGCGCCGCTGCACGGGCTCGATTACGTCTCGAACCTACTGTATCACACGGTCGCCCCGATCCTCGTGCCGGTCTGGTGGCTGGCTTTCGCGCCGAAAGGCGGGCTGACGAGTCATCACGCCGTGATCTGGCTGGCCTGGCCGCTGGTCTATCTCGTCTATGCGGTGATCCGGGGGCTGGAGACCGGGTTCTACCCGTATTTCTTCCTCAACCTCGACAGGCTCGGATGGGGCGGGCTGGGCCTGTGGTGCGTGAAGTTCCTCGTGGCCTTCTGGATCGGCGGGCTGGTGATCGTGACCTTGGGCCGCGGTCTCAACCGTCTCGGGATCAGCCGCTGAGGCCATCCTCGTCCAGCATCGTGCGCCCTTCGCGGCTCTCGATTTCGATCACCCAGAGGTCCGGGTCGAAACTGCGCTGCTTGCGGATGCTGGCATCGACCTCGGCCTCGGGACCGTCATGCAACAGCATCCACGCGCTTTTGCCGGTCATCAGATCGGCACGCCGCTCGTAGCTTTGCGCGGTCCCGTCGAGCCGCGCGCATTTCACCAGCACGGCCCCCGAAGACGCCTGCCCATGCGCGGTGACATAGGCCGGGATATTCGCCAGCTCCAGCCGCTTGAGATAGGCGCGGACCCAGAAATCCGTGGTCAGACGCCCCTCGCTCATCACTTCGAGTCCTTGAAATCGAGACCCATCTCGGAATAGCGCTCGGCCTCTTCCAGCCAGTTCGGGCGCACCTTCACCTGCAAGAACAGATGCACGGGCCGGTCGAGAAATTCGATCAGCTCCTCGCGCGCGGCTTTCGAGATCGCCTTGATCGTCTCGCCGCCCTTGCCGAGGATGATCCCCTTGTGACCGTCGCGCGCGACGTAGATCACCTGATCGATCCGCGCGGAGCCGTCCTTGCGCTCTTCCCAGCTCTCGGTCTCGACGGTGAGCTGATAGGGCAGCTCTTCGTGCAGGCGCAGGGTCAGCTTCTCGCGGGTGATCTCGGCCGCGATCATGCGCATCGGCAGATCGGCGATCTGATCTTCGGGATAAAGCCACGGCCCCTCGGGCATCTCCTCTGCCAGCCATTCCTTGAGGTCCTGCACGCCGTAGCCGCGCTCGGCCGAGATCATGAAGGTCTTGGTGAACTGGTACGCCTCGTTGAGCTTCGCGGTCAGACCCAGAAGCTCCTCGGATTTCACCTTGTCGATCTTGTTGATCGCAAGCGCCACCGGCTGCGTGCCTTCGCGACCGCGCAGGGCTTCGAGGATGCTTTCGACGCCGGGCGTGAGACCGCGATGGGCTTCGACCAGCAGGACGATCATGTCGGCATCGGCCGCCCCGCCCCAAGCCGCGTTGACCATTGCGCGGTCCAGACGACGGCGCGGGCGGAAGATGCCGGGCGTGTCGACGAAGACGATCTGGCTCTGGCCTTCCATCGCGACGCCACGGATGCGGGCGCGGGTGGTCTGCACCTTATGGGTGACGATCGAGACCTTCGCGCCAACCATCGCGTTGAGCAGCGTGGATTTGCCCGCATTGGGCTCTCCGATCAGGGCGACGAAACCGGCGCGTGTGGTCATGGGTGTTCCTTTTTGGCGATACGCGAAAGCGATACGGGGCGCGGGGTAGCTTATAACGGCCCGCGTTGCCAGTCATCTTGTCATGTGGCTTGTGCGACGAGGGCCGCGCCCGATCCTCGGGTGGGCGCTTCGCCTCGTTCGTGGTCGGGCAGTTTATCTTTCAAACTCGAGTGGCGGATATGCCCGCGACGACATCGCCGATGCGCCCTCCCGGTGGGAGGGTCGGGCGCGGCCCGGGG
>NZ_DFRG01000133.1:0-2898 GCF_002378135.1 Thioclava sp. UBA3469 | reverse complement strand
CATCAAGTTCAGCCACGTCACCAACACCGACAAGCACCCCAAGGGCATCGCCGCCTCGCTGCTGCAAAAGCGCGTCAACGAGGAAATGGACGGCAAGATGTGCATGGAGGTCTTCCCGAACTCCACACTCTATGACGACAACAAGGTGCTCGAGGCGATGCTTCAGGGCGATGTCCAGCTCGCGGCACCCAGCCTCTCGAAATTCGAGAAGTTCACCAAGCAGTTCCGCCTCTTCGATCTGCCGTTCATGTTCAAGAACATCGACGCCGTGGACGCCTTTCAGGCCTCCGAGCAGGGGCAGGCCCTGCTCGATTCGATGCAGCGGCGCGGGCTTCAGGGTCTGGCCTACTGGCATAACGGCATGAAGCAGATGTCGGCCAACAAGCCGCTGCTGCTGCCGACCGACGCCGCAGGCCTGAAATTCCGCGTTCAGACGTCCGATGTGGCCGTTGCCATGATCGAAGCCATGGGCGCCAATGCCCAGAAGCTGGCCTTCAAGGAAGTCTACGGCGCCCTGCAGACCGGCGTTGTCGACGGTCAGGAAAACACCTGGTCGAACATCTACGGCAAGAAGTTCTTCGAGGTGCAGGACGGCATCACCGAGACCAACCACGGCCTGCTCGACTACATGGTCGTCACCTCGGTCGATTGGTGGGACAGCCTCGACCCGGCGATGCGCGACCAGATCAAGTCGATCCTCGACGACGTGACCAAAGAGCGTAACGCCGCGATCAATCAGGTGAACGAAGAGAACCGTCAGGCGATCCTCGACGCCGGTGCGGAAATCCGCGAACTGACGCCCGAGCAGCGCCAGCAATGGGTCGACGCGATGAAACCGGTCTGGGACCAGTTCACCGATGACGTCGGTCAGGAAAACATCGACGCAGCGCAGGCGATCAACGCCAAGCACTGATCAGGAACGGACGGGCGACGACCCCCACTCGTCGCCCGATCTCACGGCGCGCGCGGTCCCCCACACGCCCGCGCGCGCCACTTTCAACTCTCGACCTCAGACCGGAGTGAGCCATGAGCCAGCGCTATGAGCCGCGCAACGGGTTTTCGCGGGCGATCCATCATCTGGAGGAGACGCTGATCGCGTTGATCCTCGGCACGATGACCGTGATCACCTTCGTCAATGTCGTGCTGCGCTACGTCTTCAACTCCTCGCTGATCTGGGGGCTGGAGACGACGTTGATCCTCTTCGCCTGGCTGGTTCTGCTGGGTATGAGCTACGCGGTGAAAGTGACCGCGCATCTCGGCGTCGATGCGATCATCAACATGCTGCGCCCCGGGCCGCGCAAGGCCATGAGCCTCGTCGCGGCGGGCCTGTGCATTCTCTACGCGGTGCTGCTGCTGAAAGGCGCATGGGATTACTGGGCGCCCTTCGCCGGGTTCGAGCAGACCTCGGGCCGCTGGTTCCCGACGGGTTTCCAAGACACCCGCGACCGCGCCTTCTACGAGACCGATCAGGTGCCGATCGCGCATTGGCTCGCCGTCTGGCTGGGCGACCGGTTCAACATGGGCGAGGCCTATGACAAGCTGCCGCGCTTTATCCCTTACCTGATCCTGCCGATCGGCGTGACGCTTCTGCTGATCCGCTTCGTGCAGGCGGCAATCGGGGTCGCCGTGGGCAAGCGTTCGGCGCTGATCGTGAGCCATGAAGCCGAAGACCAAGTGGCCGACGTGGCCCATATCAACAAGGGTGACTGAGGCATGGATATCCTGTTCCTTTTCGTGATGGTGATCGGCTTCATGCTGATCGGCGTGCCGATCGCGGTCTCCTTGGGCCTCGCGTCGACGCTGTTCCTGCTGATCTTCTCGGACGCCTCGCTCGCCTCCATCGCGCAGTCGCTCTACGACGCGATGGACAACCACGCGACGCTGCTGGCGATCCCGTTCTTCATCCTCGCCTCGAGCTTCATGTCGACGGGCGGCGTGGCGCAGCGCATCATCCGCTTCGCCATCGCCGTGGTGGGCCACCTGCCAGGCGGTTTGGCCATCGCGGGCGTCTTCGCCTGTATGCTGTTCGCGGCACTCTCGGGCTCGTCGCCTGCAACCGTGGTCGCGATCGGCTCCATCGTCATCGCGGCGATGCGGCAGGTGGGCTATTCGAAGGATTTCGCCGCCGGTGTGATCTGTAACGCGGGCACCTTGGGCATCCTGATCCCGCCGTCGATCGTGATGGTGGTCTATGCCTCGGCGACCGACGTGTCGGTGGGTCGGATGTTCCTCGCGGGCGTCATTCCGGGCCTTCTGGCGGGCGTGATGCTGATGGCCACGATCCTGTTCTTCGCGATCAAGCGCAACCTGCCGAAAGGCGAGTGGCAGGGCTGGGGCGAAGTCGCCGCAAGCTTCGTCGACGCGTTCTGGGGTCTGATGCTGATCGCGATCATCATGGTCGGCCTCTACGGCATCCCCGGCATCACCGGGGGCATCTTTACCCCCACCGAGGCCGCTGCCGTCGCCGCCGTCTATGCGTGGTTCGTTGCGAACTTCATCTATCGCGACATGGGCCCGCTCGATGAGGGCGAGCAGAAAACTTCGCTTCTGAAGAAGCCGCAGGCAATCTTCACCGCGATCTGGCACAAGGGCACGCGCGACACGCTGTTCGAGGCGGGCAAGCTGACGATCACGCTGATGTTCATCATCGCCAACGCGCTGATCCTCAAGCACGTGCTGACCGACGAGCAGATCCCGCAGAAGATCACCGAGGCCCTCCTCGGCGCGGGTCTGGGCAAGATCATGTTCCTCGTGATCGTCAACATCATCCTGCTGATCGGCGGTCAGTTCATGGAGCCCTCGGGCCTGATCCTGATCGTCGCGCCGCTGGTCTTCCCGATCGCGATCGAGCTGGGGGTCGATCCGATCCATCTCGGCATCATCATGGTGGTGAACATG
>NZ_DFRG01000107.1:0-5694 GCF_002378135.1 Thioclava sp. UBA3469 | reverse complement strand
ACGGGCGATTCCTCTTTGCCGGTCAGATGTTCCACCGTTTGGACGATGAAGCTTATGACCGCACGATGTGCTAGTGCCCAATTGACGACAAGCGGGTGCTGAGCGGGATTATCTTCATCAACCGCAATGGCTTGCGCTGGTGCGACGCTCCTGCTGCTAATGGCCCTCACAAAACGCTCTAGAGCCGATGGAAGCGTTGGAGCGAAAAGGGCATCTTCGCGCGAATGATGTCCGCGCTGGTGTCGGAACACGGCGGAGATAAGGCCGTGATGATCGACGCGACAGACCTAAAGGCCCACCGAACGGTGACCCGCATGGCCGCCAAAAAAGGTGCGTGGTCGTCTAATTGGTCGGACCCGAGGCGGCATTGACCTGCCTCCGAGGTCGCCCCGGGCTATTTCGATCCGCTGGCCGTCGATCCCGAACAGGCCCGCGACGTGGCCCGTTGGCGCAAGGCCGAACGCGCCCGCCTGTGCGCTGCGCGTCTGGCCTTGTCGGTTGCAGAGCGCAAGGAGATCGGCGAGGCGCTGGCCGGGCATCTGCAAAAGGTGTTGAAAGACCGCTTCGGCGGGGCACCGGGCAAGGTCTTTTCCGCCTACTGGCCGATCAAGGGTGAACCCGACCTGCGCCCGCTGATGGCGGAGCGTCACAAGGCCGGTATAACCGTCGCCCTGCCACTGGTCGAAACCAAGGCGGCTCCGGCTCACCTTTCGCCGCTGGACGCCCGAAAGCCGCATGGTGTGCGGCGACTGGAACATTCCTGTCCCGCCCCCGGACGCGCGGCTCGCCACACCCGACATCGCACTTGCGCCGCTCCTCGGCTGGACCACAGAAGGCTATCGCCTCGGATATGGCGGGGGCTATTTCGACCGAACTTTAGCGGCGCTGGAACCGAAACCCTTTGTCGCCGGTGTCGGGTTTCAAGAGGCGCGCCTTCAGACCATCTTCCCGCAACCTCATGACATCCCGCTCGATCTCATCGTGACCGAGAAAGGGATGCAGACCGTGAGAGACGTGGTCTGAGCCCCATCCAGGTTCCAGGCACCCCGGTCAGGCGGAGCCGGCGCGCGCCGCGCTCCGGGACAGCGCCGCTACGAGGTCGGTCCGGGTGACGATGCCGACGATCTTGCCGTATTCAAGGACCGGAACGGCATCTGTATCTCCCTCGGCCATCATCGGCAGCAAAGCCCCGATCGGGGTGTCGCCGGTGGCGCGGGGGCTGGCGACACTCATGATATCAGCGGCGGTCATCGGTCTTTCCCGGTCCCGATCCAACAACCTGCGGAACGCTGCCCGAAAGCCGCGATCAAGGCGCAGGGCATCGTCGCGGGCCTGGCTGATGAGATGCATCTGGAAGATCACGCCCAGAAAGGTTTGATCCACACCAACGACCGGAAGCGATGTGAAGTGATGCTGCCGGAACAGATCCGCGATCTCGCCCAATGGGGCGTTCGACGTGACGGTGACGAGATTGCGCGACATGATGTCTTGCGCAGTCAACGGGCCCGACGAATGCGCCGCCGCCTGCAGTTCGGCGGCCCCGATCAGTCGGGCCAGGTCTTCGACGCCGAGGTTGAACGACTGACGATAGCGTTCGAGAATCCCCGTCAGCTCCTCTTCCGAAAGCCCAAGTCGCTCGATCGGATTGCGATCTGCGGTTCCATGAATATTGGGATCCTCGAATTGCCGGAAGGGATAGTGGCGTCCCGTCAGCCGCGCATAGAGGGTTGCCAGCAGAACCAGTGCGATGGTTCCGAACGCAATTGGCGTCAGGGCGAACCAAAACCCCAGATGCGCGATGGCGTCCGGGGACATGGCCGCGGTCATGGCGACGGCACCAGCGGGCGGATGGACTGCGCGGCACAGGATGGTTGCGGTGATGGCAAGCCCGACGGCGAGCGCGATGCGCAAGGCGGGGTCCGTCACAAAAAGGCAAACCGCAACCCCGACAAAGGCCGCGACGGTATTGCCCACGATCGCCGACCAGGGCTGCGCCAAGGGGCTGTTCGGAACGGCGAAGAGCAGAACCGAGGACGCCCCAAAGGGCGCGACGAGATAAAGACCGAGGTCCAGATCGACGGTCGGCGACAACAGGAACAATCCGGTTAGCGCCAATCCGATCAGCGCGCCAAGCCCCGCGCGCAGCGCCTCCTTGGTTGGAACACGGGCCACAGCCGGGCCAAGTGATTTCAAAATGTGCAACGCGACGCCTCAACATCAGCTGTCGCCGAAAGTTTCACCGGTTTGACGAAAGATCAACCTGCGGGGCGCATAAAGAAGGCAACGGTCATGATCAAGCCGATTGCGATAATGAACAGACGCAGCACGGCCGTGTTCCTAACCCGCCGCGCCAGAACCGCGCCGATGTATCCGCCCATGGCGCAGGACAGGCCGACGATCAGCAAGTTGCCCCAGTCGATCAGGCCCGCAATGGCATATGTCGCGACCGAGACCACCGACAGGATCACGGACATCAAGTTCTTCAACCCATTCATCCGGTGCAGGTCGGTCATGCCGATGACGCCGAAAGCCGCGAGCAGCATGATGCCGAGGCCACCGTTGAAATAGCCGCCATAGACCGAGACCACGAACACAAGAGCAAGTGCGGTGGGGCTGGGCGTCTCGCGCCCGGACTTCGCGAGATACCGAACGAAGGACGGTCCGGTGGCAAAGGCCAAGGTCGCCATCAACAAGAGCCAGGGCACCACGCCCGAGAACAGCTCTTCCGGCGTGACCAGCAGCAGACTAGCGCCAGCGAGCCCCCCGACGATCGCCGTGCCGAAAAGATGGGCGAGAGGAGGCTTCCCGCCGCGCTCGATATCTGTGCGATAGGCCCAGGCGCTGCCCACATAGCCCGGAAGGGCGGCAAAGGTCGCGGTCGCATTCGCCATGATGGGCGGAACACCGGCCCAGACGAGTGCGGGAAACGTCAGAAAGGTGCCACCACCCGCGATTGCATTGAGCGCACCGGCGCCCAAGCCGGCCAGCACGAGTATTATACCTGTCAGCATGTTCGTTCTCCTTCAAACCGCGCCGCTGTTGCATGATGCCGGATTGGTCTGCAAATTGGTCTGTATCGGGGTGCAAATGACCACGAAGCGAACTCGAAAGGTTGTGGAAGCGCTGCGCGACTATTGCGCGGCGGCCGCCATCGCGCCGGGCGGACAGCTGCCGCCGGAGCGGGATCTGGCGCGTCGGTTGGGGTGCAGCCGTGAGACGCTGCGCAATGCCTTGGCCGAGCTGGAGCTCGCTGGCGATCTCTGGCGGCATGTCGGGCAAGGCACGTTCCTTGGCCCCCGCCCGCGGGGCCACCCTGTGCGCGAGACCATTCTAGTGCAAGGCGCTTCACCGCTTCAGCTGATGCAGGCGCGCCTGACCCTCGAGCCCTCCGTCGCCGCCGAGGCCGCTGCGCTCGCGACCCCTGCCGAGATCGCCTATCTTTCCGATCTGGTCAACCGGGGCCGCCGTGCCGCAACCCGGGCCGACTGCGAACGGCTCGATGCCGCCTTTCATCGTGGTATCGCAGAGGTAACAGGCAATCCCATCCTGCTTGGCCTACTCGACTATCTCGCGGGCGCGCGCCGCCATGCCGCCTGGCAGCGCGAATGGGAAGTCACTTACCGAAAACTCGGTGTCGCCGAATTCACCGAACGTCACAGCCTACAGCATGAGGAGTTGGTCGCGTGCATTCAACGGGGCGCGGCCGACGCCGCCGCGGATGCCATGCGCAGGCACCTGCAGACGATCTTCGCGGCCATGTGCGGGTCCGGTCTGCCGCCCTGACAGCGGTGCCGCTCCGCCCGGGTCCTGCGCCTTCAGAACACTGCCACCAACCAATCTCGAAACATCCACAGGCGGGGGAGAGCTGCCGGTTGTCAGGATAAAGGATGGAAACCGGCGAGAGTGACGGCGGAAAATCGGTCAGAACCTCGACGAACTCGCGGGCGGTCAGAGCCGCCTCGGCATGGTAACGCGGCATCTGGACAAGACCAAAGCCAAGACGCGGCGGCTTTGTCCGCAATGTGGACCTCTGCCGGAACCGGTTTGCTGCGCAAGGGGCGGAGGACCGGTTCGGTGACGCTGCGCCGCAGCGGTGCGCCTTGGGATCAAGGGCCGCAATGGGCCGAAGGCCAACGTTTTCTTCCCTGCCTGAACTTCTGATCTCTGTGGACCCGCCAAGCCGCACTGAGCTGAGCATTCCCGTTGCTGTGCGTGGCGCCGAAATCGGCTACACCCCAGCAGGTTTCTCAAAGTTAGGTGTTGACCTAACTTTATTACGGCCACATGCTTAGGCGCATGCCTAACTCAAAGCGCTCCATAGAACAGGTCTTCATCGCATTGTCCGATCCGACGCGGCGGGCAGTCGTTCAGAAGCTTAGCGAAGGGTCGGCCACCGTCTCACAACTGGCCCAGCCTTTCGACATGGCGCTGCCGTCCTTCACACAGCATCTCGGGGTTCTGGAAAACGCCGGCCTTATCATGTCGCAACGACAGGGGCGAAGCCGTGTCTGCACTTTGAACCCGTTGGCTTTGAAGGCTGCGGAAGATTGGATGGCCTCCCACCGCAAGCAATGGGAGAGCCGCTTGGATCGCTTTGAGACCCACCTCGAGAAAATAAAGGAGGAGAAATCCAGTGACTGATGGAGCCGCCGAAATCGTCTCTGCATGGGCCGAGTGGCCTTTGGAAAAGGAAATTGTCATCGCTCGTGTCGTCGACGCTGAACGTGAGACCGCCTTCGAAGCGTGGACCGATCCAGCACAAATCGTGCATTGGTTCGGGCCTGAGGGCTTCCAGATCGAGTCCCATGAGGCCGACATCCGGGCAGGTGGCGTTTGGCGGTTCGACATGATTGCTCCGGACGGCACGCGGTTCTCGAACCGTATGGATTTTCTGCGGGTCGAGGCACCAAGCCTGATCGAGGCCGATCATGGTCAGGATATCGATGATGACCCCGACCGCTTCCGGCTTCTCGTCACCTTCGACACGCAGGATAATGGGAAAACCGTTGTCACCTTGCGCCAGATGCATCCGACGCCAGAACGCCGCGCAGCGGTTATCGGGTTCGGGGCTGTCGAATTTGGCGCTCAAACGCTTGGCAAACTGGCTGTTCATGTTGCCGGCGAGACCGGCGATGCTGCAGCGCGCGGCTGAATTTTCACAGGTTTGATCGAAGGGAAACACGATTATGAAGCGTTTCACGGGCGGTTGTATGTGCGGCGATGTTCGAATTGTGGCTTCGGGCCGCCCCTATCGGGTCGGCATATGTCACTTTCTCGACTGTCGCAAACCGCATGGCGCCCTATTCTACGCGGCCGCCGTTTTCCCTGAAGACGCGGTGAACATCGACGGCGACACGCGTGACTATGCCGGGAGGAATTTTTGTCCACGCTGCGGATCGTCCGTTTTCGCGCGAAGTGGCGATGAGGTCGAACTGCATCTCGGTTGCCTCGATGCGCCCGACCAATTGAAACCAACCTATGAGAATTGGGTCGTTCGTCGCGAAGCCTGGCTACCGGAATTTCCGGACATGAAAAGATATGAACGTGATCGCGACGAGACCAACCACCGCAACGACTAAAGTGAGCACCATCTCTTGGCGAAGCATCATTCGTCTACAAGACGTGAACGACGGCTGCACGATGCGCGAATGGCGGGTTCGATCAAGCAGCATTTGCGCAGACCCGCCAGCTTCA
>NZ_DFRG01000093.1:0-14146 GCF_002378135.1 Thioclava sp. UBA3469 | reverse complement strand
GAGTGCTCTACCGCTGAGCTACAGCAGCGCCGGTTTCGGTCCGTCGCTTCGACCGTGGCGGGGATTTAGACGCAATCGCTCGAGGGTGCAAGGGCAAATCTTGCTCTCTCTCGACAGGATTTCACAGGCGGGTTAAACGAGGCGCCATGACAGGCGGAAAGAAAGATGGATCGGGCACGTCCCGCGATGCGGAATTGAGCCGCGAAGAGCGTCGGGCGCAGGCGTTGCGCGCGAATCTGCAGCGGCGCAAGGCGCAGGCGCGCGCCCGCAAATCCGAATCCAAGCCGCCGAATAACAACGAATCCGAGGGCAGTTGATATGGACAGCATCGTCGTGCGCGGCAACGGGCCACTTTCCGGCCAAATCCCAATCGCGGGGGCAAAAAACGCCTGTCTCGCGCTGATGCCGGCCACGCTGCTCAGCGATGAGCCGCTGACTCTGACCAACGCGCCGCGCCTGTCGGATATCCGCACGATGACCGAATTGCTGGCGAGCCTCGGCGCAGAAGTGACCGCGCTGCAGGAGGGCAAGGTTCTGGCGACCTCGTGTCACGGCGAGATCAACCCGGTCGCGGATTATGAAATCGTGCGCAAGATGCGCGCCTCGAATCTGGTGCTCGGGCCGCTGCTGGCGCGCTTGGGCCATGCGGTCGTGTCGCTGCCCGGCGGCTGTGCGATCGGTGCGCGCCCGATGGATATCCATGTCGATGCGCTCGCAGCGCTCGGCGCGGAGATCGAACTAAAGGACGGCTATCTGCATGCAGAAGCGAAGGGCGGGCTGAAAGGCGCCACCCACGAGATGCGCTTCGCTTCCGTTGGCGCGACCGAGAACTTCCTGATGGCGGCTTCGCTGGCGAGGGGCACGAGCGTGCTGAAGAATGCAGCCCGCGAGCCAGAAATCGTCGATCTGGCGAAATGCCTGCGCGCGATGGGGGCGCAGATCGAGGGCGACGGCACCTCCGAGATCGTGATCGAGGGCAAGGATCGCCTGCACGGCGCGACTCACCCGGTGGTCGCCGACCGGATCGAGCTCGGCACCTATATGCTCGCACCCGCGATCTGCGGCGGCGAGGTGGAGTGCCTGGGCGGTCGAATCGATCTGCTGGAGAGCTTCTGCGAGAAGCTCGACGCGGCGGGCATCTCGGTCGAGCAGACTCATACCGGCCTCAAGGTCGCCCGCAAGAATGGCCGCATCCGCGCGGTCGACGTGACGACCGAGCCTTTCCCCGGCTTCCCGACCGATCTTCAGGCGCAGATGATGGCGCTTCTCTGCACCGCCGAGGGCACCAGCGTTCTGGAAGAGAAGATTTTCGAGAATCGCTTTATGCACGCGCCCGAACTGGTGCGGATGGGGGCGAATATCGACGTCCATGGCGGTCATGCGACTGTCCATGGTGTAGAGAAGCTCAAAGGGGCGCCGGTGATGGCGACCGACCTGCGCGCCTCCGTGTCGCTGATCCTCGCCGGGCTGGCCGCTGAGGGTGAGACCGTCGTCAGCCGTGTCTATCACCTCGATCGCGGCTATGAACGCGTCGAGGAGAAACTGGCGGGCGTCGGTGCGCATATCGAGCGCGTGAAAGCGAGTTGATCGGCTGGCAATTCCCGCCGTCTTCCCCATATCGAATGCAGAGGTGACCCAATGACCCGTGATGCGAAATTCGAAGAGGGTGGCGAAGGCGCGATCGCGCTGCGCGCCGAGACCAAAGACGACCTCCCCGTGATCGCGGCGCTGGTGCAGGATGCCGTGCTGCCGATCACCGAGATCGCCTGGGAGGCGAAGTCCCGGCGTCTGGCGCTGCTGATCAACCGCTTCCGCTGGGAGGACAAAGCGCAGGCCGAGGCCGAGAAGCGCCCCTATGAGCGCGTGCGGTCGCTGCTGGTGATCTCGGATGTCACCCATGTTTCGAGCATGGGGATCGATCGTTCGGATCGCGACGTGGTGCTCTCGATCCTCGATATCACCTTTGAAGAGACCGAAGACGGCGCGGGTCGCGTGACCCTGACGCTGGCGGGCGACGGCGCGCTGGCAGCCGATGTCGAATGTCTCGATGTCGATTTGCGTGATGTCGAGCGGCCTTATCGCGCGCCTTCCGGCAAGGTGCCGCATCATCCCGAGTAAGGCGCGTTTTGCTGCGGGGGATGCCTCCGGCGGGGATATTTACGCCAAGTCGAAGTGGAATTGCCCTTGGGGGCAGTGTCGTGCTTGCGGGGCAGGGCGGGAGTCTCTAATCCGAAGAGCGGAATAGGAGACTGTCGATGCCGCACTTTCTGGACACGCGCGAAGAGGGCTTTGAGGCCCGGTTTGTCGAACTTCTGGGGATGAAGCGCGAGGACAGCCCCGATGTGGACGCTGTCGTGGCCGGGATCATCGCGGATATCCGCAAGCGGGGCGATGCGGCACTGATCGAGCTGACCGCGAAATTCGACCGACTGGAGCTGTCGCCCGAGACGTTGGCGTTTTCTCCCGAAGAGATCGAGGCCGAGGTCGCGAAAGTGCCCGCCGAGGAGCGCGCAGCGCTGGAATTGGCGGCCGAGCGTATCCGCGCCTATCACGAGCGCCAGATGCCGCATGACGCGCGTTGGATCGACGCGAGCGGGGCGGAGCTTGGCTGGCGCTGGGGGCCGGTCTCGGCGGCGGGGCTTTACGTGCCCGGCGGGCTGGCGAGCTACCCCTCTTCGGTGCTGATGAACGCGATCCCCGCGAAGGTCGCGGGGGTGGAACGTCTGGTCGTGGCCTGCCCGACGCCGGGCGGGGCGGTGAACCCGCTGGTGCTGCTGGCCGCGCAACTGGCAGGCGTCGATACGGTCTACCGGATGGGGGGCGCGCAGGCGATTGCCGCGCTGGCCTATGGGACCGAGACGATCACGGCGGTCGACAAGATCACCGGCCCGGGCAACGCCTTCGTGGCGGCGGCCAAGCGGCGCGTCTTCGGGCGCGTGGGCATCGACATGATCGCGGGGCCGTCGGAAATCCTCGTGATTGCGGATGGCACGGGCGATCCGGATTGGATCGCGCTCGACCTGATGAGCCAGGCCGAGCATGACGAGAGCGCACAGGCGATCCTGATCACCACCGACGAGGCTTTCGGCAAGGCGGTCGTTGCGGCGGTCGAGAAACGCCTCAAGACGCTGGAGCGCCGTGCGATTGCAGGCGCGAGCTGGCGTGACTTCGGGGCGGTGATCGTCGCACGCGATCTGATGGAGGCGGCCGAGCTGTCGAACCGGGTCGCCCCCGAGCATCTGGAGCTTTGCGTCGCCGATCCCGATTGGCTGGCGGAGGCGATCACCCATGCGGGCGCGATCTTCCTTGGCGCCTACACGCCCGAAGCGATCGGCGACTATATCGGCGGGCCGAACCACGTTCTGCCCACGGCCCGCTCGGCGCGGTTTTCCTCGGGCCTGTCGGTGATGGACTTCATCAAGCGCACCACGCTGGCGAAGATGACGCCCGGCGCGCTGAAGGCGATCGGCCCTTCGGCAGAGGTGCTGGCGAAATCGGAAAGCCTCGAGGCGCATGGGCTGTCGGTGCGTGCGCGGCTCGATGCGCTCAATGACGAAGGGGAGGGGTGATGGCCCGGATTTCTCATATCCAGCTGGACACGGGCGGGCTGCCCGCGCCCTCGCCGGAGATTGAGCAGGAGCGCAAGGTCGCGATCTACGATCTGCTCGAGGATAACAGCTTCAATATCCCGGGCCGCGACGGGCAACCTGCACCAGAAGGGCCGTTCGCACTGACGCTTGGCGTGCGCGATCGGCGGCTCGTTTTCGACACCGAGACCGAGAGCGGTGCTAAAGTGGCGGAGTTTCACCTGTCCTTCGGCCCGTTCCGGCAGGCGGTGAAGGATTATTTCCAGATCTGCGAGAGCTATTTCGAGGCGGTCAAGAAGCTGCCGCCCAGCCAGATCGAAGCGATCGATATGGCCCGGCGCGGTATCCATAACGAAGGCGCGCGCATTCTGCAGGAGCGTCTTGAAGGCAAGGCCGAGATCGACATCGACACGGCGCGGCGCCTCTTCACCCTCGTTGCCGTTCTCGCCCCGAGGTAAACGGATGGGCGAGATCCCCAACTCCGTTCTCTTTGCGTGCGATCATAATTCCACGCGCTCCCCGATGGCCGAGGGGATGATGAAGAAATTCTACGGCACCGAATGCTACGTGCAGTCGGTGGGCGTGAAGGCCGATCTAGAGATCGACGGCTTCACCATCGCGGTGATGGCCGAGATCGGTGTCAATCTGGAGCGTCACCGCGCGCGGTCTTTCACCGAGTTGCAGGAATGGGGCGACGATCTGTCCGCTTTCGATCTGGTGATCGCGCTGTCGCCCGCCTCGCAGCGTCAGGCGCTGGAGCTGACGCGGTTCTTTCATCTAGACGTGGAATATTGGCCGATCCTCGATCCGACCGGGATCGGCGAGACGCGCGAGGCCAAGCTCGCCGCCTATCGCGACACGCGCGACCAGATCCGTCGCCATCTCATCGAACGTTTCGGAGAGCCGACCGCCTGATCAGCCGCCAGACTGTGCAGGCTGCGTGCCAAGTCGGTCCAGATTCGCCTCGATCCACTGCGCGAGCTCGAAATAGCGGATCGCGATCGCCTCTCCCGCTTCGGTCAGGCAATAGTCCACGCGCGGCGGCACCTCGCCATGATCGCGCCGCGAGATCAGCCCATCCGCTTCGAGCACCTGCAAGGTCTGGGCCAGCATCCGCTCGGAAATGCCGCCGATCCTGCGACGCAACTCGGAAAAGCGCAGCCGCCCGTCGCGAAGCGCGACCAGAATCAGCCCGCCCCAGCGCGAACTGACATGCGACAGGATCATGCGCGAGGGACAATCGGCATTGAACACATCGGCGTCGGGCAGCGCGGGGTCGGTCTGTTGCATAATGCGGAGGCTCCTGTGCGGGGCTGCTGAACACTTACTAAAATGTAGGTACTTCCTTTTGCGCAGTAAAGAGCGCAGCTTCCCGTCAGCGAAAGACAAAAGGAGGTCGCCATGACCATCGCCGTTACCGGAGCCACCGGCCATCTTGGCCAACTCACCCTTGCCGCACTGGCCGCACGCGGCGCGACCGACGTGTTCGGGCTGGCACGCAGCCCTGAGAAGCTGACGGGCGCCGCGCGGCGGTTCGACTATTCCGACCCCGACAGTTTCGACGCGCTGGCAGGCGTCGACACGCTGCTCCTGATCTCGTCGAGCGAGGTTGGCCAGCGCGCGCCGCAACATCGCAACGTGATCGAGGCCGCCAAGGCGCATGGCGTCGGCCATATTCTTTACACGTCTCTGCTGCATGCCGACCGTTCGAAGATGCAACTCGCCGAAGAGCACGTGGCGACCGAGGCGGCGCTGGCCGCATCGGGGCTGAGCCATACGCTGCTGCGCAATGGCTGGTATGGCGAGAATTACGACAGCGCGATCGCCTATGCTGCGCAATCGGGCACGATCGCCGGGGCGTCGGGCGCGGGCCGGATCGCGGCAGCGGCGCGAAGCGATTACGCCGAGGCGCTGGCCGCCGTGGCGCTCGATCCCGGCTTGCAGGGCAAGACCTATGAGCTGGCGGGCGATGCGGGTTTCACCCTCGACGAGCTGGCCGCCGAGATCGCCGCACAGGCCGGGCGCGCGGTCGAGGTCTCGCACCTTGCCGAGGCCGAGTATCGCGCGTTGCTCGAGACGATGGGCCTGCCCGGCCCCTTCGCCGCGATCATCGCGGATTCGGATGCGCAGGCCGCCAATGGCGCGCTGTTCGATGACAGCCACGACCTGTCGCGGCTGATCGGCCGCCCGACCACGCCGCTGGCCGAGATCGTGCGCGCCGCATTGGGGTGACCCGCGACGGCGCCTAACCGCGTTTGACGCGGCGTGTGGCGCGTGGCACTCAAGGCCAGACAGCTTTACGGAGAATGGCCATGCCGCGCGCCCGCACTCTCGACACGATCAGCCGCTATTACGATGCCTTCAACGCAGGCGATACGGCAGGGATGGAGGCCCAGCTGGGCGAGCCTTTTGCCCATCACGTGAACGAGGGGAAAATCCGCCACGGGATCGAGGCGTTCCGCGAATTCAACAAGCATATGAGCCGCTGCTATCGCGAGCAGCTGACCGATATGGTCATCATGGCCAATGACTCAGGCACGCGGGCGGCGGCGGAGTTCATCGTCAATGGCGTCTATCTGGAGACCGATGACGGGCTGCCCGAGGCGCATGGGCAAAGCTATGTCCTGCCGGCGGGGGCGTTCTTCACGCTCGACGAGGGCAAGATCACGCGCGTCGTCACCTATTACAACCTCGCCGACTGGATCGCGCAGGTCTCGTGATGGAGGTGCGGCGGCTGACCGGAGAGGCGCTGGATGCAGCGCTCGACGACGTGGCGCGGCTGCGGATCGCGGTGTTTCGGGACTGGCCGTATATCTATGACGGATCGCTGGAATATGAGCGGCGCTATATCCAGAGCTATCGGGAAAGCGATGCGGCGGTGGTCGTCGGCGCGTTCGACGGAGCGCGACTGGTGGGCGCTGCGACTGGCACGCCGCTGGAAGATCACGCCGGTGATTTCGCGGCGCCTTTCGCATGCACCGGGCTGAAACTGGAAGACGTGTTCTACTGCGCCGAGTCGGTCCTTCTGCCCGACTATCGCGGGCAGGGCCTCGGGCACGCCTTCTTCGATCATCGTGAGGCCCATGCGCGCGAGTTGGGGCGCAGCCATTCGGTCTTCTGCTCGGTGATCCGTCCCGACGATCATCCGCTCAAACCTGCCGATTATCGCCCGCTCGACGGGTTCTGGCGCAAGCGGGGCTATGCGCCGATGGAGGGCGTGGTCGCGCGGTTCAAATGGACCGATCTGGGTGAGGATGAACAGACCGAGAAGGCGCTGCAATTCTGGGGGCGCAAGCTGTGAGCCGCGAGGTCGTAATCGCGGCAGCCGCCTATCCGCTCGACTGGTTCGACGATTGGGCGGGCTACGCGGCGAAGGTATCCGCTTGGGTGGCCGAGGCTGCAGGGCAGGGCGCGCAGCTTCTGGTCTTTCCCGAGTATGGGGCGATGGAACTGGCGAGCCTCGGTGGTGCGGAGGTCGCGGGCGATCTGGAAGCCGCGCTGGTCCATGTAGCCGGGCTGCGAGCGGACATGGAAGCGCTGTTCGCAGATCTCGCGGCGGAGCATGGCGTGCATATTCTCGCCCCCTCCGGACCCGTCATCGACGGCAGCAAGCGCGTGAACCGGGCGAGCCTGTTCGGTTCCGGCGGGCTGATCGGGCATCAGGACAAGGCGATCATGACGCGGTTCGAGCGTGAGATCTGGCATGTCGATGCGGGCGAAGTGCTGGTGCTCTTCGACACCGCGCTCGGCAAGATCGGCGTCACGATCTGCTACGACAGCGAATTCCCCCTGCTGGCGCGCGCGCTGGCCGAGGCGGGAGCAGAGATTATCCTCGTGCCGTCCTGCACCGACACGCTCGCGGGCAATAACCGGGTGCGGATCGGTGCGATGGCGCGCGCGCTCGAAAACCAATGCCTGACCGTGCAGGCGCCGACCGTTGGCGACGCGCTCTGGTGTCCGGCTGTGGACGAGAACCGCGGCACGGCTGCGATTTTCGCGCCACCAGACGGGCTCTGGCCCGAAAGCGGGACCGTGGCCGAAGGGGCGCCCGACTCACCTGGCTGGACCTTCGCGACGGTGGACCTCGGCCGGGTCACGCAAAGCCGCACCGCAGGAACCGTTTTGCCCTTCAAACATTGGTCCGAGCAGTCTGATGCGGCCCAAATAATCCGGATCGCTTCGGAAAACCCCGCCCAGCCTTGACATTCCACTTGAATTTCGCGGCCTAGGGGCGCATTTAAACGCTCGCCCGCAGATGACGCGGGTAACCATTTATGGAGTGACCATGGCCAAGGAAGAAATGCTCGAATTTCCCGGTGTCGTGAAGGAACTCCTGCCTAACGCGACGTTTCGGGTCGAGCTGGAAAACGGCCATGAGATCATCGCGCATATGGCAGGCAAGATGCGTAAGAACCGCATCCGTGTTCTGGCAGGCGACAAGGTTCAGGTGGAAATGAACACCTACGACCTCACGAAGGGTCGTATCAACTACCGCTTCAAGTGAAGCTGATCCTCGGCTCGGCGAGCCCGCGACGGCGAGAGCTTCTGGCCCAGCTCGGGTTGGAGCCTTTTGACGTGCGCCCCGCCGATATCGACGAGACGCCGTTCAAGGGCGAGGCCGCGCGCGACTATGTCGCTCGCATGGCCCGCGAAAAAGCGATGGCGCTCGATGTGGCCGATGACGAGGTGCTGCTGAGCGCCGATACCACGGTGACCTGCGGGCGCCGCATCTTGGGTAAACCCGAAGACGAGAAAGAGGCGGCGGAGTTTCTCTGGCTGCTGTCCGGGCGTCGGCACCATGTGTTCACCGCTGTGGCTGTGCGCACGGCGCAGGGCCTGCGCGAACGGCTTGTCGATACGGTGGTGAAGTTCAAGCCGCTCAGCGACGAGGACGTGAATGGCTATCTCGCCTCGGGCGAATGGCACGGCAAGGCGGGCGGCTACGCGATCCAGGGACGTGGCGGCGCTTTCGTCCCGTGGATTCAAGGGTCCTTCACCGCAGTCGTGGGATTGCCGCTCGCAGAAACCGCAAACCTGCTCGCAAGCGCGGGCATTCGAGGGGACGTATAATGCAGGGGCGTGTGGTTCTGCTGGACGAGATCGCCGGTCGCGAAGCGGCGGCGCTGATGGTCGACGGCCAAATTGAAGACCTGATTATCGACACCTCCGAAGAGATCAGCTTCGCCCCCGGTGCGATCCTGCGCGGCACGATCGGCCGCCAGATGAAAGGGCAGGGTGGCGTCTTCGTCGATCTGCCCGAAGGCACGCGTGGCTTTCTGAAAGAGGTGAAGGGCCTTGCCCCCGGCCAGACCGTGATCTGCATGGTCTCCGGCGGCACCGAGCCCGGCAAGGCGTTGCCTGTGACGCTGCGCGTGCTGTTCAAGTCGCGCTACGCTATCGTCACCCCCGGCGCGCCGGGCATCAACGTCTCGCGCCGGATCCATGAAGACGATCTGCGCGCCGATCTGCAGGCAGCAGCCGAGGCGGTGATGGAAGGCTCGGATATGGGCGTGATCCTGCGTTCCGCCGCGGCCCATGTGCCGCTCGAAGAAGTGGCCGAGGATGTCGCCGCAATGCGCGAGCTGGCCGAGGCCGTGACTAACGATACTGAAGGCGGGCCGGAGCTTCTCGTCGACGCGCCCGATCCGCATGAAGAAGCCTGGCGCGACTGGGCCGAACCCCTGCCCGACGAGGTGATCGAAGGCGGGTTCGACGACCACGGCGTCACCGACGCGATCGAAGCGCTTCTGCATCCGCGCGTCGACCTGCCGGGCGGGGCGCATCTGATGATCGAGGCGACCCGCGCCCTGATTGCGGTCGACGTCAATACCGGCAACGACACGACGCCCGCCGCGGCGCTGAAGGCGAATATCGCCGCGGCCCGCGAATTGCCTCGTCAGCTGCGCTTGCGCGGCCTTGGAGGCCAGGTCGTGATCGACTTCGCCCCGATGCCCAAGCGCGACCGTCAGACGCTGGAGCAGCAGCTGCGCCGCGCCGTCAAAGGCGAGCCCGAGACCTCGCTGGCAGGCTGGACGCCGCTGGGCAATTTCGAGATGCAACGCAAGCGCGACCGCGTCCCGCTCGTGCGCCTGCTGCGGGGCCAAAACAGGGAGGCGAAATGAGCTGTCCGATCTGCGGCAAGGATGCCGATCCGAAATATCGCCCCTTCTGTTCCAAGCGTTGCGCCGATGTCGATCTGGCGCGCTGGCTGAACGGTTCCTACGTCATTCCCGGGGATATCGCCGAGGAAGAAGAGCGCGCGCCGACCGGTGCCGCAGGCGATGATACGCCCCCCGGCAAGCCGCACTGAGACGTTTCGCAAGTTCGCGTAAATTTCTGCGAAATCCCTCTGGACACCCCCCGCGCCCTCGTCTAGTAACCGCTCCACCAAGACCGAAAGGTCGCAGTGCCCGGATAGCTCAGTTGGTAGAGCAGCGGATTGAAAATTCGCGTGTCGGTGGTTCGAGTCCGCCTCCGGGCACCACTAAAATCCTCGAAAAGACAATATGTTTTGGCCCGGCTTCGCTCTATTTTTAGCGTGGCTTCAAACGGTTCTACGTCGACGAACGCCCGTCCTCCGCCCCCGAAGGAATAACCTAGCGCGGAAACTGCGGCTTGGGCGTGCGCGCGACCTCGTCAGCAGTCGCGGTGTGATTCAGCACGTAATGCGTCGCGACGACGTCGCCGATCAGCCCGGCAGCAGCTTCCGAAGCCGGATCGAAACCGCGCTCGACCGCCTGATCCAGCAACGCCGCGTCATAGCCGGTGGCGATGAGTAGCCACGGCATCGGAGCATCGGCACCGCGCAGTGCTTGCTCGCGCGTCATCGGCGGTGGTGCAGTCGGACGAAGCAGCTGAACGCTGGCGACACCCGGGCGATAGGCGATCTCCTGCAGCACCTCCTGCGCGATCCAGGAAGCCGCAGCGTCTTCGTGCCCGGGGCCGGGTTGAAAGCGGAAGGCTGTGGTGAAACCGCCCAGACCGTAGCCCTCGCTCGCCGGAATAGTGCAGAAACCGCGCATCATGCCGCGAAATCTCGGCATGATCGCACCAGTCCAGGGTGTGGGGTTGTTCAGGCGGTCGAGGTAGCCCTGCGACGTCGCCACGTCGGTCCCGCTGACTTCATAGGTGACCATGTAGCGTGGCCCGCCCTCGGTCGCGATCCAGCGCGTCGCCCGTAGAAAGCCGGGAACCGAGAGGCGCTCATGCAGGTGCTCATGGCTGTGCCAGTGGTCGTGGTCGGCGGTGTCGCCGTCGATGTCATAGAACAGCACCATCGCCGCATCGCTGCAACGCGCCATGGTCCGCCTCTCCCGCTTATGTGGTTTCGCGTGACGCTATCGGCGGGTGCCGGGGAAGGCAAGTTGAGGCGCTGTTCCTGTGTCGCAGCTCACCTCTGGTAGATCCCCGACCGCTGAACCCGCTTGGCCAGCTTCAGCGCCGGTTCATCGCATCGCGCAGCGCCGCGCCGAACGCGCCATTGCCGCTGTCTTTTGCCGGCGCTTTGCCTTGGCCCTTGCCGGGCCCTTTGCCACGGGGGCCTTGCGGGCCGGGTTTGCCGCGATCCTGTCCTGCCGGGCCTTTGCCCCGCGCAGGCGCGCCACCGTCGGATTGCTTGCGCATCGACAGGCCGATCCGTTTGCGCGGGATGTCGACCTCGGTCACGCGCACGCGCACCACATCGCCCGCTTTCACAACCTCATGCGGATCCTTCACGAAGCGATCGGCGAGCTGGCTGACATGCACCAGACCATCCTGATGCACGCCGATATCCACGAAAGCGCCGAAGGCGGCCACGTTGGTCACGGTGCCCTCCAGGCTCATTCCCGGCTTGAGGTCTTTGATGTCCTCCACGCCCTCGGTGAATTGCGCCGTTTTGAACGTGGGGCGCGGGTCGCGGCCGGGTTTTTCCAGTTCCGCGAAGATGTCGCGAATGGTGGGAAGACCGAAATCGCCGGTGACGAATTGCTCGGCGCGCAGGTCTTTCAGCGCGGTCGGCTGGCCCATGATCTCGCGGATGTCGCGACCGCAACTCTGCACGATCTTGCGTGCGACCGCGTAGGCTTCGGGGTGAACGGAGGAGGCATCGAGCGGCTCTTCGCCGTCACGGATACGCAGGAAGCCCGCGCATTGCTCGAAGGCCTTCGGGCCGAGCCCTGCCACCTCCATCAACGCGCGGCGCGAGGGGAAGGCGCCATGCGCATCTCGGTGCGCGACGATGGCCTGCGCCAGCGCGGGGCCAAGCCCCGCTACCTGCGCCAGAAGCGGTGCGGAGGCCATGTTCAGATCGACGCCCACGGCGTTCACGGCATCTTCGACGACCGCCTCTAGCGCCTGCGACAGGCGGCGCTGATCCACGTCGTGCTGATATTGCCCGACGCCGATGCTCTGCGGTTCGATCTTCACCAGTTCCGCGAGTGGATCCTGCAGGCGACGCGCGATAGAGACCGCGCCGCGCAAGGATACGTCCAGATCGGGGAACTCGCGCGCGGCCAGTTCCGAGGCCGAATAGACCGAGGCGCCCGCCTCCGAGACGACCACTTTCGTCGGCGCTCGCACACCCGACGGCAGCAGCTTCAGCGTGTCGGCGACCATCCGTTCGGTCTCGCGGCTGGCGGTGCCGTTGCCGATGGCGATCAGCTCGACCCCGTGGCGCTTGACCATGTCGATGATCTTCGCCTCCGCGCCGCGCAGGTCCATCTTCGGCTGGAAGGGGTAGAGGGTCGCAGTCTCCAGAACTTTGCCGGTCGCGTCCACCACGGCGGCCTTCACCCCGGTGCGGATGCCGGGATCGAGGCCCAGCGTGGCGCGCGGACCGGCGGGCGCTGCCAGCAGCAGGTCATGCAGGTTGCGCGCGAAGACCTTGATCGCCTCGTCATGGGCGCGCTGGCGCAGCTCGCCCAGCAGATCGACATAGAGCGAGACCGAGAATTTCACCCGCCAGGCCCACCGCGCCACATCGCGCAGCCACAGGTCGCCGGGACGCCCGGCCTGCGTGTCGAGGGTCGCTGCGATCTGGCCGATCGCGCGGTCTTCGCCGGTCTCGGGATCGGGCGCGATCTCCATCGTCACGATCTCTTCCTTCGCGGCGCGCAGAATGGCGAGCGCCCGGTGGCCGGGAATGTCGGCCCATTTCTCGCGGTGGTCGAAATAGTCGGAGAACTTCGCGCCCGCCTCTTCCTTGCCCGGCACGACACGCGCGGCGATGAAGGCCTCGGCGCGCATGAAGTCGCGCTGGGTGCCGAGCAGTTCGGCGTTTTCCGACAGTTCCTCGGTCAGGATGTCGCGTGCGCCGTTCAGGGCGTCCTTCGCCGTTGGCACTGCCTCGGCAATGTAGCCTTCGGCCAGCGCCTCGGGCGCGGCGCTCCGGTCTGCCTGAATGGCGCGCAGAAGCGGCTCCAGCCCGTTCTCGCGTGCGATCATCGCCTTGGTGCGGCGCTTGGGTTTGAACGGCAGATAGATGTCTTCGAGCGTGGCCTTGCTTTCGGCCCGCGCGATGGACCGTGCCAGATCGTCGGTCAGCTTGCCCTGCTCGCGGATCGAATTGAGGATCGTCTCGCGCCGCGCCTCCATTTCGCGCAGATAGCCCAGCCGATCCGAGAGCTGTCGCAGCTGCGTATCGTCGAGCCCGCCCGTGACCTCTTTGCGGTAGCGCGCCACGAAGGGCACGGTCGCCCCACCATCGAGGAGCCCGATCGCCGCGGTAACTTGTGCGGGCTTCGCCGCGATATCCGTGGCGATGGTCTGCGCGATGCGGGCTTGGACGGGGGCGGAATCGATTTGGGCCAAGGCTGTCTCCTGATGCGGTCGGGTTGCCAGCAATAGCCGCCTGCTAGGCCGGGGAAAAGGGGCTTTAGCAGTTTCCATTTGACTTATGCTTTTCGCATCATATATCATCTTTATGATGAAGAAGCTTGTAAGTATTGGCGAGGCCGCAAAGGCCCTGGGCGTGACTCCGCTCACCTTGCGCAGATGGGATGAGAGCGGCAAGCTCAAGCCCGACCTCGTAACCGAGGGTGGGCGGCGCCGCTATGACCTCGCCAAACTTCAGCCGGAGCTCCATCGGCAGCAGGATAAAGCTGCCCGGCGCACGGTTGCCTACGCACGCGTTTCCTCCCATGACCAGAAACCTGACCTGGAGCGCCAGGCGCAGCTTCTCGAGGCCTATTGCGCCGGGCAGGGCTGGACCTACGAGGTGGTCACCGATCTCGGCTCTGGCATGAACTATCGCAAGAAGGGCCTCAAGCGCCTACTCGAAGACATTGTCGAGGATCGCGTCGGCCGACTGGTCATCACCCACAAGGATCGTTTGTTGCGCTTCGGCGCCGAGCTCGTCTTCGCGATCTGTGAGGCGAAGAACGTCGAGGTCGTAATCCTGAACCAGGGCGAAGACACCAGCTTCGAAGAGGATCTTGCCCGGGACGTGCTTGAGATCGTCACGGTGTTCAGCGCACGGCTCTACGGTGCGCGCTCCCGCAAGAGTGCGAAATTGATCGCCGACATCAAGGCCGCGGCCGAAGGGGGCGATGATGGCGCTTGATGGAGCAGCGATCTCTACC
>NZ_DFRG01000154.1:0-7962 GCF_002378135.1 Thioclava sp. UBA3469 | reverse complement strand
TGCAGCGGCGGGAGGGCAGGCTGAACGCTTGGCGGGCTATGGCGCTGAGATGGGCCGGACAGAGATGCGGGAAGCCGGACGCGAGGCCAACCGGCACCCGCCGGAGCTGGTGCTCTTCGATGCGGGAGGGCGGCGGCTCGACGAGGTGCGCTTTCATCCCGCCTATCATCGCTTCATGGAAGCCGGGGTCGGCGCGGGCTATGCCGCGCTGCCGTGGGAGGGCGCGAAGGGCGCTCATGCCACCCATGCCGCGATGGTCTATCTCGCAAGCCAGATCGAACCCGGCAGTTGCTGCCCGATGACGATGACCTATGCCGCCGTGCCCGCGCTCGAAGCCACGCCCGAGATCGCCGCACTCTGGCGTCCGAAACTCACCGCGCGCAGCTACGATCCGCGCGTGCTGCCGGTGGGCGAGAAGACCGGCGCGACGCTGGGGATGGCGATGACCGAGAAGCAGGGCGGCTCGGACGTGCGCGCGAACACCACGCGGGCCGAGCGCGCAGACGGGCATTGGCGGCTGACCGGGCATAAGTGGTTCTGCTCTGCGCCGATGTCGGACGGCTTCCTGACGCTGGCGCAGACCGAAAAGGGGCTCAGTTGCTTCCTCGTACCGCGCTGGCTGGAAGGCGAGCGCAACGCGATCCGCATCCAGCGGCTGAAGGACAAGCTGGGCAATCGCTCCAACGCGTCTTCCGAGATCGAATATGAGGGCGCGGTGGCCCATCTTCTGGGCGAGGAAGGCCGGGGCGTCGCGACGATCATCGAGATGGTGCACCACACCCGGCTCGACACCGCGCTCGCGCCTGCGGGGCTGATGCGCGCCGCGATCTCCGAGGCACATCACTGGGCGACGCATCGCTCCGCCTTCCAGCGGCGCCTGATCGATCAGCCGCTGATGCGTGCGGTGCTGGCCGATCTGACGCTGGATTGGGAAGGCGCGCTGACGCTGGGGATGCGGGTGGCGGAGGCCTTCGACAGCTCCCGGCCCGAGGATCGCGCCTTCGCCCGGATCGGCGTGGCGCTCGCGAAATACTACGGCAACAAGCGCTGCCCCGTCGTGACCTATGAGGCGATGGAGGTGCTGGGCGGCATCGGCTACGTCGAGGACACGCCGATGCCGATGCTCTATCGAGAAGCGCCGCTGAACGGCATCTGGGAGGGCTCGGGCAATGTGATCTGTCTCGACATACTGCGCACGCTGGCGAAAGAACCACTGGCGGCGGAGATGCTGCGCGCGGAGCTGGACGCGGCGCGCGGCACCGATCCGCGCTACGACGCGGCGCTGGCCGATCACCTCGCCCGCTGGCCAGCGCTCCCACCCGAGGCCGAAGCGCGCTGGTTCGCGGAACGGCTGGCACTGCTCCTGACCGCGTCGCTGCTGATCCGAAATGCACCTGCGGCGGTGAGCGACGCCTTCGTCGCGACGCGGCTTGCGGGCGAGGCGGGCCGGACCACCGGGGCGATGGCGGGCAGCGATGTCTCTGCTATCCTGGGCCGGATCGCTGGCTGAGACTGCGGAAGCCTCCGGCGGGGATATTTGGATCAATGAGAAGGAGAGGCGCGATGAGCGAAGACCGGTATCTGATCCGGGCCGATGAGATCGCGGCAATGGAAGGGCTGGCGAAGAAGCATTTCCTCAACCCGAATGCGCGGCGGATCAACAAGAGCCTTGGCGACGCGACGGGGCTGACGGGGATCGGGGTGCATATCATCGAGGTGGAGCCCGGCTGCGAGACCACCGAGTTTCACCGCCACCACCATGAGGACGAGGCGATCTTTGTGCTGAGTGGCGAGGCGACCGCGCGGATCGGCGAAGAGCGTCACGCGATCGGGCCGGGCGATTTCATCGGCTACCGCGCGGGCGGCGCGGCCCATACGATCGAGAATACCGGATCGGAGCTGTTGCGGCTGCTCGTGGTCGGGCAGCGCCTAACCCATGACGTGGGCGACTATCCCGACTTGGGCAAACGGCTTTACCGCAATGCGGGAATGGCGTGGCAGATGGTGGATGCCGACGCGATCACGGAGGTCACGGCGGGGGCGAAAAAGTAACGCCCCAGCCGAGGTTCACGCGTTGAACAGGAAGTGCAGGACGTCGCCGTCTTTCACTTCGTAGGTCTTGCCCTCGACGCGGAACTTGCCCGCCTCTTTCGCGCCCGCTTCGCCCTTATTGGCGACGTAGTCATCGTAGGAGACCGTCTCGGCACGGATGAAGCCGCGTTCGAAATCGCCATGGATGACGCCTGCCGCCGCCGGGGCCAGCGTGCCCTTGCGGATCGTCCACGCGCGAGCCTCTTTCGGGCCGACGGTGAAATAGGTCTGCAGGCCCAGCAGGTCGTAGCCCGCGCGGATCAGGCGGTCGAGACCCGCCTCTTCCAGCCCCATCTCTTCGAGGAACATCTCCGCTTCCTCGGCGTCGAGCTGTGAGATTTCCTCTTCGATCTTGGCCGAGATTACCACGGTGCCCGCGCCCTGCTCGGCGGCCATCTTCGCCACGGCCTCGGATTTCGAGTTGCCGGTCGCGGCGGACCCTTCCTCGACATTGCAGACATAGAGAACCGGCTTGGCGGTCAGCAGCTGCAGCATGTTCCACGCTTTGCGGTCGTCCTCGGAGACTTCGACGGTGCGCGCGGGACGGCCAGCTTCCAGCGCCTCTTTCGCCTGTTCCAGAAGGCGCATTGCCTCTTTCGCTTCCTTGTCGCCGGATTTCACCTTGCGCGCGAGGTTCGCGATACGCTTCTCGAGGCTTTCGAGATCGGCGATCATCAGCTCGGTCTCGATGGTCTCGGCATCGGCCACCGGATCGACGCGCCCCTCCACATGGGTCACATCGCCGTCTTCAAAGCAGCGCAGCACATGGGCGATCGCATCGACTTCGCGGATATTGGCGAGGAACTGGTTGCCAAGGCCCTCCCCTTTCGAGGCGCCTTTCACGAGGCCTGCGATATCGACGAAGGTCATGCGGGTCGGGATGACCTCTTTCGAGCCGGCGATCTCGGCCAGCGTGTCGATCCGCTCATCGGGAACGGCCACTTCGCCGACATTCGGTTCGATCGTGCAGAAGGGGAAATTCGCCGCCTGCGCGGCCGCCGTTTTGGTCAGCGCGTTGAAGAGGGTGGATTTGCCCACGTTCGGCAGACCCACGATACCCATCTTGAAACCCATTTCGCCCTCCTGTTTGTGGCTGCGCGCTTCTTATTCATTGGCCGCCCCCGGTGCAAGCGCGCGCGAAGGCCGGAATCGTGATAGGCTGGCCTTCTCGTTCAGGGAGGTGACCGCGATGAGTTTCGAACCCTACATCCACTTTCAAGGAAACTGCGAAGAAGCGATGCGCTTCTATGCCGAGCTCTTCGGCACCGAGCCACCCTTCCTCATGCGCTATGGCGATATGCCCGAGGCGAGCGAAGGCATGAGCGAGGCAGGCAAGGCGCGGATCATGCATGCGCTGATCAAGCTCGGCGATGGCGCGCTGATGGCCTCGGACTGGCCCGAGGGACGCGACCGGCCGCAAAGTTCGGTCTCGATCTCGCATGTCTCGGAGAGCCGGGAGGCCGCGAAGGCGATCTTCGAGCGGCTGCTGGATGGGGCCGAGGAGGTCATGATGCCCTTCGACGACACGTTCTGGGCCGACGGGTTCGGAATGCTGCGGGACCGTTTCGGAACGGCGTGGATGATCAACGGTCCGGCAAAGATGTAGGCGCGGGCCGTCTGGGACGTCGCTACAACACTAGACCGCGCGCGAGGCATTGATTTTCCCGCCCTCTTCGCGCAAACCGCTTCGGGACCAGCCGGAGGGACGCCATGACTCGTATCGACGCCAAATTCGCCAGCCTCAAGGAAGAGGGCAAGAAAGCCTTCGTCTCCTACATCATGGCGGGCGACCCGGATCTGGAAACCTCGCTCGAGGTGATGAAGGGCCTGCCGGCGGCAGGCGTCGACATCATCGAGCTGGGCGTGCCCTTCACCGATCCGATGGCCGACGGTCCGACGATCCAGCTGGCGGGTCAGCGCGCGCTCGACGGCGGGCAGACGCTGCAGAAGACGCTCGATATGGCGGCGGAGTTCCGCAAGGCCGACGACACCACGCCGATCGTGCTGATGGGCTATTACAACCCGATCTATTCGCGCGGCGTCGATCGCTTCCTCGAAGACGCGAAGGCTGCCGGGATCGACGGGCTGATCGTGGTCGACCTGCCGCCCGAGGAAGATGTCGAGCTTTGCATCCCCGCGCAGGCCGCCGGGATCAACTTCATCCGCCTCGCGACGCCGACGACCGATGACAAGCGTCTGCCGAAGGTGCTGCAGAACACGTCGGGCTTCGTCTATTACGTCTCGGTGACGGGGATTACTGGTTCTCAGGCCGCGCAGGCGACCGAGGTCGGCCCGGAAGTCGCCCGGATCAAGGCGAAGACCGATCTGCCGGTGATCGTAGGCTTCGGCATCACGACGCCCGAAGCCGCGAAGACCATCGCAGGCGTGGCCGATGGCTGCGTCGTGGGCTCGGCCATCGTGAAAGAGATCGCCGAGGGCAAGCCGGTGGCGGAAGTTCTGGACTTCGTGAAGGGCCTCGCAGGCGGCGCGCATTCGGCCTGAACGGCCACGCGCCGCTTAAGCGCGGCTCAGGGCTTCATGCGATAGCCGATGCGCAGCCAGTACCAGCCAAGCCCCAGAACCACGACCAGTGCGGCGCAGATCACGGCCAACCCATGCCACGGCGAGGCGTCGGAGACGCCCAGGAACCCGAAGCGGGCCATGTCGATCAGGTAGAAGACCGGGTTGTAATGGGTCAGGATCTGGAAGGCCGGCGGCAGCGCCTTGGCCGAGTAGAAGGTGCCCGACAGGAACGACAGCGGCGTGATGATGAAGTTGGTGATCGCCGCCATCTGGTCGAACTTGTCGGCGAAAACCGCCGCCAGAATACCCAGACCGCCAAGGAAGGCCGCGCCGAGCACGACAGCCGCGATCGCCCAGAACGGATGCGCGATCCCCTGCCCCAGCACCGCGAACAGCCCGAGCCAGATCACCACGGCCACGATCAGCGCACGTGCCACCGCGCCGGTCAGATACCCCACGAGGATTTCCCACGGCGCAAGCGGCGGCATCAGCGTGTCGACGATATTGCCCTGCACCTTCGCGATCACGATCGAGCTGGACGTGTTGGCGAAAGCGTTCTGGATCACCGTCATCATCAGGATGCCCGGCGCGATGAAATGCAGGAAATCGACGCCCAGAACATCGGCGCGGTTGCGCCCGAAAGCCAGCGCGAAGACGGTCAGGAACAGACCGGCGGTGATCAGCGGCGCCAGCACCGTCTGCTGCCAGACCGCGAGAAAGCGGCGAATCTCGCGCCACCCCAGCATCCGCAGGCCCATCCAGTTCACCGCGCCAAAACGGCGCACGCCGATCTCGTACATCCTGATACTCCCGTTGTTGCCCGCTCCCTACACGCTCGCGGCCCGCAGCTCAACGTAGCCCGCGCACAGCTGGTTTCCCGCTTGCGCACTGCTCTGGACGTCCTCGCGGGCCTTGAAAAGCGGGCCTCGCGATTGTATCTCTGCGCTCTCCCGCTAAAATAGGGATTGAAACTGGAATGGCCTGCGAGACGGACTTGCAGGAAACCAAGGAAGGATGCCCATGTCCTGGACCGATGAACGCGTCGAATTGCTCAAGAAGATGTGGACCGAGGGCCAATCGGCCAGCCAGATCGCGAAAGAGCTGGGCGGTGTGACGCGCAACGCGGTGATCGGCAAGGTGCATCGCCTCGGCCTGTCGAACCGCACCGGCGGCGCAGCAGAGCCCGCGAAACCTGAGCCGAAAGCCAAGCCCGAGAAGGTCGAGGCGAAGGCCGAGAAGCCCGCCGCGCAGCCCGCAGCCGAGGCGCCCGAGCCCAAGCCCGCCGCGAAACCGGCAAGCCCCGCGCCCGCTCAGGCCGCAGCCCCGTCGGCCGCGCCCGCGCGCAAGGCGATCATCCCCGCCGGTCAGCCGCTGCCGCCGCAGCCCTCCGCCAACGAGATCGACCCGGCCGCGCTGGCCAAGGTCGGTGAGGTCGAGAAACACGCCAAGAAGCTTGGCCTGATGGAGCTGACCGAGCGCACCTGCAAATGGCCGATCGGCGACCCCGCGACCGAGGAATTCTGGTTCTGCGGCCTGCCCAGCCAATCCGGCAAGCCCTATTGCGAGGCCCATGTCGGCGTCGCCTTCCAGCCGATGAGCTCGCGCCGCGACCGTCGCCGCTGAGGCAATCGCGATACGAATGACGAAGGGCGCCCCGCGAGGCGCCCTTTTTCTTTGGCCGTTTGGCTGAGAATTTAGAACTTCCTGCTCCAGCCAACGGAAAGAGACACCTGCTCCATCTTGAGCTTGATCGTGTTTCCTGTGGGCCCCATCGGCGTCATTTCAGGCCCCGAAACGGAGTGCGGCAACACATAGGCAATCGAAAAATCCAGCCGGTCGCGATCATTGAGTTTACGTGTTCCACCGAAGCTGAAGTGATCCTCGACGACGCCCGGAGCGAGGATGTTGAAAGTCACGTCTTCCTTGCCGATCGGATTGGTCGCGTGGGCATAGCCCGCCCGCCAGGTCATGTCCGGACTTTGCTGCCACTCAGCGCCGATGCGAAGGACATCGACGTCGTCCCAGCCAAAGCCGGAGCCGCCCTTCGACCCGAACTGGGCGGTCGCGGTCGTCGGGTTGGCCACCGAATCCACGCCCGAATAGAAGATACGCTGATAGTCGAGCATCAAGTTGAGCGTCGGGGTCGCCTTCACGGCCACGCCGACTGCGAGGCTCGCGGGGATGTCGAAACTACCCTTGTTCTCGAACAGGCCGGAATATTTGTCGAATTTCGACATTCTGAACTTCGTCTGGCCGCTGATGCCAAGGGTGACGGCGGGCGTAACCTCGTATTGCAGGCCCGCGCGCAGACCGAGACCCCAAGAATAGTCGTAGCCGCGATTGGTCATGTTGGCCGGATCGGCGCTCAGGCCGGCATCGCGGAAATAGCTCAGTCCCTTGGCCGAGAATCTCTGTACCGCGAGGGTGGGCGCAACGCCCCAGGCGAGGCGGCCATTCTGTTGCGCATAGCCCAATGAGAGGAAGGCCTGCGTCAGGTCCACGCCGGCCTCGCCGCCGCAGAACACGCCCGATCCGGCGCCCGGCGGGCCCGACGGGCAGTTATTGGTCAGGTCGTCATAAGACGAATTCATGCCGCCATTGCCGTAGAAGGCGAAATTCAGCACCCCCCCATTCGAAAGCGGCATATTGTAGGCGACGTTCGGGACCAGAAAGATGTTGTTATTGCTCTTGTGTGTTCCCTCTGGAACGAAGGCGAATTCCGACCCACCGCTTGAGCGATATTCGCGAAACGGTGCGAACAGCTCGACACCAATAGACAATTCCCGATCGATTTTAGCGCTTGCTGCAGGGTTGATCGCACCCGACATCGCATCTTGGCTGTAAGCCACCCCGGCCCCGCCGACACCACGCTGCGCGGGTCCGTAGGCAAGGGCGAAGTAGCCCTCGGTCGCGCTTGCGACACCTGGAACGCCCAACGCCAGGCACAGCGAAACCGCCCCCGCAAAACGGGGTAATTCAAACTTCTTCATAAGTTTCCTCCCTCTGAGCCGGTTTGTCGCGCAGGCAGGCTCTCCCTTCCCCCCTGCGCCTCGGCTGTGCCGTTCGAAAAACAGCTTCAAATATTCAACTTTAAACATACCTGATCTGGCAAGTGTTTTCTCGTTTGGCGCGAGTGGGGCCGCGCTCTGGCTCGATACCGCGCAAATGCCGTCCGTCACGCGGGGGGCTTTTCGGAACGCTCTGCAAGGGCTATATCGCGCGCCATGAGCACAAACCCTCCGAACCTGCGTCCCGATCTCGCGCCCCGCGCGCGCATCACGGATGCCCCCCGCCCCGGTCAGCCGCTGATCGGGATGGTCTCGCTTGGCTGCCCCAAGGCGCTGGTCG
>NZ_DFRG01000220.1:0-6741 GCF_002378135.1 Thioclava sp. UBA3469 | reverse complement strand
GCGTCGGCAGGGGATTACCCGCCGCAGCTTCATGAAATATTGCTCGCTGACGGCGGCGGCGCTGGGTCTCGGTCCGGCCTATGTGCCCAAGATCGCCCATGCGATGGAAACCAAGCCGCGCACCCCGGTGATCTGGGTGCACGGGCTCGAATGTACCTGTTGTTCGGAAAGCTTCATCCGCTCGGCCCACCCGCTGGCCAAGGATGTCGTGCTCTCGATGATCTCGCTCGACTATGACGACACGCTGATGGCGGCGGCGGGCGCGCAGGCGGAAGCCGCGCTGCAGGACACGATCGACAAGTACAAAGGGAATTACATCCTCGCCGTGGAGGGCAATCCGCCGCTCAACGAAGACGGGATGTACTGCATCGTGGGCGGCAAGCCCTTCGTGGATCAACTCCGCCACGCTGCCGAGCATGCGAAAGCCATTATCTCCTGGGGCGCCTGCGCCTCCTATGGCTGCGTGCAGGCTGCCGCCCCGAACCCCACGCGCGCCACCCCGGTGCACAAGGTCATCACCGACAAGCCGATCATCAAGGTGCCGGGCTGCCCGCCCATCGCCGAGGTGATGACCGGCGTGATTACCTACATGCTGACCTTCGACCGGATGCCCGAGCTGGACCGTCAGGGCCGGCCGCAGATGTTCTATTCGCAGCGCATCCACGACAAGTGCTACCGCCGTCCGCATTTCGACGCCGGTCAGTTCGTCGAGACGTGGGACGACGAGAACGCGCGCAAGGGCTATTGCCTCTACAAGATGGGCTGCAAAGGGCCGACCACCTACAACGCGTGCTCGACCGTGCGCTGGAACGAGGGTGTCAGCTTCCCGATCCAGTCGGGTCACGGCTGTATCGGCTGCTCCGAGGACGGGTTCTGGGATCAGGGCTCCTTCTACGACCGGCTCACCAACATCAAGCAATTCGGGATCGAAGCGAATGCCGATGTGGTCGGCGGCACCACGGCGGCCGTCGTCGGCGGTGCGGTGGCAGTTCACGCTGCCGTCTCCGCGCTCAAACGCGCCCAGAAGAAGAACGAGGAGGCGTAATCCATGTCGGTTCTCAACACGCCGAACGGCTACACGATGGACAATTCGGGCAAGCGGGTCGTCGTCGACCCGGTGACCCGGATCGAAGGTCACATGCGCTGCGAAGTGAATGTGGACGAAAACAACATGATCACCAACGCGGTCTCGACCGGCACGATGTGGCGCGGGCTCGAGGTGATCCTGAAGGGCCGCGATCCGCGCGACGCTTGGGCCTTCACCGAGCGGATCTGTGGCGTCTGCACCGGCACCCACGCGCTGACCTCGGTCCGTGCGGTGGAAGATGCGCTGGGGATCCAGATCCCCGACAATGCGAATTCGATCCGGAACATGATGCAGCTCGCGCTGCAGATCCATGACCACATCGTGCATTTCTATCACCTGCACGCGCTCGATTGGGTCAATCCGGTCAACGCTCTGCGCGCGGACCCGAAGGCGACTTCGGAGCTGCAGCAGAAGGTCAGCCCGAGCCATCCGCTCTCCTCCCCAGGCTATTTCCGGGACGTGCAGAACCGTCTCAAGAAATTCGTCGAAAGCGGGCAGCTCGGGCTGTTCAAAAACGGCTACTGGGACAATCCGGCCTATCTGCTGCCGCCGGAAGCGGATCTGATGGCGACGACGCACTATCTGGAGGCGCTCGATCTTCAGAAGGAGATCGTGAAGGTTCACACCATCTTCGGGGGCAAGAACCCGCACCCGAACTGGCTGGTGGGCGGCGTGCCGTGCCCGATCAATATCGACGGCGTCGGCTCGGTCGGTGCGATCAACATGGAGCGGCTGAATCTCGTGTCGTCGATCATCGACAAGTGCCAGGAGTTCAACGAGAACGTCTATATCCCCGACGTGATCGCGATCGGCGGCTTCTACAAGAACTGGCTCTATGGCGGTGGTCTCTCGTCGCAGGCCTGCCTCGCCTATGGCGACATCCCGGAGAACCCGAACGACTTCTCGCCCGAGCAGCTTCACCTGCCGCGTGGCGCGATCATCAACGGCAATCTCAACGAGGTGCATGACGTCGATCCGCGCGATCCCGAGCAGGTTCAGGAATTCGTCGATCACTCCTGGTACACCTATGGCGAGCCCGGAAAGGGCCTGCACCCGTGGGATGGCGTGACCGAGCCGCAATACGAGCTCGGGCCGAACGCAAAAGGCACGCGGACCAATATCATCGAGCTTGACGAGGCTGCGAAATACAGCTGGATCAAGGCCCCGCGCTGGAAGGGGCACGCGATGGAGGTCGGTCCGCTCGCGCGTTACGTCGTGGGCTACGCCAAGGGTCACGAGGACATCAAGAACCAGGTCGATGGTCTGCTGCGCAAGATGGACCTGCCGTTTAATGCGGTCTTCTCGACGCTGGGCCGGACCGCGGCGCGGGCGCTGGAATCCGAGTATTGCTCGCGTCTGCAGCGGCACTTCTTCGACAAGATGATGACCAACATCAAGAATGGCGACGAAAGCACCGCCAATGTCGAGAAATGGGATCCGTCGAGCTGGCCGAAAGAGGCCAAGGGCGTCGGCATGACCGAGGCGCCGCGCGGCGCGCTGGGGCATTGGGTCAAGATCAAGGACGGGCGCATCGAGAACTACCAATGCGTCGTGCCCACCACCTGGAACGGTTCGCCCCGTGACACGCAGGGCAATATCGGTGCCTTCGAGGCGTCGCTGATGAACACCAAGGTGGAGCGTCCCGAAGAGCCGGTCGAAATCCTGCGCACCCTGCACAGCTTCGATCCGTGCCTTGCCTGTTCGACCCATGTGATGTCGCCCGACGGCGAAGAGCTCACCACCGTCAAGGTGCGCTGAGGGAGGAGGAAATCATGAAGAAACTCGCACTCGCATTTAGCGTGATCGCAGGTCCTGCGCTGGCCCATCCGGGCCACGCGGTGGCGCCGGGGGCCGAGGGTCACACCATCGCCCATGTCGCGATGGCGGCCGGCGCGATCGCCCTGGCCTATGTGGCCGTCGAGATCGCCCGTGCCGTCAAGCGCGTCCGCAAGGAGTAAGGGCGATGGAGGACACGATCCACACGCCAAACCCCAAGGCGACAGGGGCCTTCGAGGCCTCCCGCCTGACTGGCGACGCGACCGAGGAAGATCTCGACTCGATCCGCCGCCGGACCTCCGTCTATGTCTACGAGGCGCCCGTGCGCCTCTGGCACTGGCTCAACGCGCTGATGATCACGGTGCTGATCGTGACCGGCTTCCTGATCGGTGCGCCCCTGCCGTCGCTGCAGATCGGCGAGGCGACCGAGCAATTCGTCATGGGCTATATCCGCTTCGGCCATTTCGCGGCGGCGCAGGTCCTGACGGTGATCTTCTTTGGGCGCATCTACTGGGCCTTCGTGGGCAATCACCACGCCCGCCAGCTGTTCTACGTGCCGGTCTGGCGCAAGCGCTGGTGGAAAGAGCTGGGGCACGAGCTGCGCTGGTATGCGTTCCTCGAAAAGACGCCGAAGAAATACGTCGGCCACAACCCGCTGGCACAGCTTGCGATGTTCTTTTTCATGACGCTCGGGATCACCTTCATGCTGATCACCGGCTGGGCGCTCTATGCGGAAGGTGCGGGGCAGGGCTCTTTACCCGATACGCTGATGGGCTGGGTGCTGGGCCTCGTGCAGAACTCCCAGAGGCTGCACACGCTGCACCATCTGGGAATGTGGGCCATCGTGATCTTCATGATCGTGCACATCTACGCGGCGATCCGCGAAGACATCATGAGCCGTCAGTCGATGGTCTCCACGATGATCTCCGGCCACCGGACGTTTAAGGACGATCGTATCGAGTAACGGTTCGTGCGGTGGTAGGGCGAACGGGCGCGGGTCAATCCGCGCCCGTTCTGCATTGAGGCGCGGATTCGAGCTGTTTCCAGCGTTGCGCTGCCGGTGAAAGGATTTATTGCGAAATTCCTACATGAGTGGAAATATAGTTTCCACTTTGGCGAGTTCGATAGCGGCGCATTTCCAGGGAAAATCTCGTAGAAACAAAGGCTAGACAGATTGTCGCAGTTTCGTGCGATTTCCGTGAAACCTGCCCCGCTGCAAAGCCTATTGTCGGTTCGAGGCGAGGATGGCAACGCGCTTGCCGCCTCGGGGAGAGGGAGGAAATCATGTCGGATTTTGCGCCGGACCGGGTGCTCGTTCTGGGTATCGGGAACGTTCTTTGGGCGGATGAGGGCTTCGGCGTGCGCTGCGTCGAGGTCATGGCCGAGACCCGCGCCGTGCCGGAGAACGTCAAGCTCTTGGATGGCGGCACGCAGGGCTTGTATCTGCTGCCGTTTCTCGAAGAGGCCGATGCGCTGATCGTCTTCGATGCGATCGATTTCGGGCTGGAGCCGGGCGAGATGCGGGTGCTGCGCGACGAGGACGTCCCCGCCTTCATGGGCGCCAAGAAGATGAGCCTGCACCAGACCGGCTTTCAGGACGTGATCGCCACGGCGCAGCTGATGAACCGCTGCCCGGCGAAGCTGACGCTGATCGGCTGCCAGCCGGTCGAGCTGGAGGATTACGGTGGCGGTCTGCGCCCTGCGGTCGCCGCCCAGATCGAGCCCGCGATCCGCGAATGCGAAGCCGAACTGGCGCGCTGGGGTATTTCGGTCGCGGCAGGCGTGACGCAGGCCGATGACCTTGCCGATGCCTCGATCCGTCGTGGCGCGTACGAAGGGGGCCGCCCGACCGAGGGCGAGGCCTGCCGGATGGGCGATCACCGCTTCTTCCCCGGCGCCGAGAAGGTCCGTGCCTGATGTGCGTCGGAATCCCGGTTCAACTGGTGGCGGTCGATGGCATCCGCGGCGAGGTTCTCGAAGAGGGGCAGCCCGGCATCATCGACCTGTCGCTGACGCCCGACGCCAAGCCCGGCGACTGGCTTCTGGCCTTTCTCGGGGCTTCTCGCGAGGTGATCACCGAGGACGAGGCGACTAAGATCGCGGCCGCGCTTGGCGGGCTGCGGGCCCTGATGCAGGGCGGCGATCTCGGCGATGCTTTCGCCGATCTCGACGCTCGCGAGCCGCAACTGCCGCCCCATCTGCAAGCCGCGCGCGATGCCGGCAAAACGACTGCCTGAGGAGAGACACATGCACGATTTCGCAATGCCCGATACGGCTGCGCCCTCGGGCGCGATGCACCCGCTGGTGACCCGCCTGATCGACGAGATGGGCTATCCGCTTCTGGCGAACATGTCCGATGTGGCCGAGTTCACCGCGCGTCCCGGGGCGCATTGCCTGTTCATTCCGGGCGACGCCAAGCGCAACCTCGAGACCCCCGACGCCGCCGTGGTGCTGCCGGAAATCCGCATGGCCTTCCAGCACGCCTTCGACTGCGCCGTGGTGAGCGATGCGATCGAGACCGAGTTGCGCCAGCAGACCCGCGCGCTGAAAGCCCCGGGTTTCCTGTTCTACCGTGAGGGCGCGTATCTCGGCGCGATCGAGAAGATCCGCGACTGGGACGATTACGTCGCCCGCACCTCCCATATCCTGACCGCGAAAGGCTGAGACGATGGTTTCCAATTTCCACCTTCCGCCCATGGGCTTCGGTCCCGGCTCGCAACCCGAAGACGAGGATGCGCAGCTCGAATATATGAAGCTGCCCTCCGGCATGCGCACCTACTCTGCGCATATGCCTGACATCGACGACCCGTCCAGCGTCACCCCCGCGCTCAAGACGCTGGCCGATGTGGCGAAGGCCTGCGAGGCGGCGGCGCAAGGCGGCATGGCGAGCTTCGATCTGAGCCATCTCGATGCCGAGAACCGCGCGCTCATCGCGGAGACGATGGGGCAGGGCGAGGTCGCGATGAAGATCCGCGGTATCCCGGCGCTGGCGGTGCAGGAGTCGGTCTTCGCGGGCGTCTGGATGATCGCGGGCGCGGGTGTCGACAAGATCGAGGTCGGTCCGGTCCCCTCGGCGGCGTTGAGCCGCGCCTTCGAGCCGTTCCGTAAAGCCGAAGGCAAGACCCATCCGCGCGGTCCGGGCGTTGTGAACGCCCCGGCGCTGATGGCCGAACTGGAGGATAAATCGGGCAGCTTCATGGGCGGCGAGCCGCATGTGGTGAACCTGACCCTGCTGCCCCATACCGAGGAAGACCTCGTCTGGCTCGATGCGGCGGCGGGCGAAGGCGCGGTGACGATCCTGTCGCGTGGCTACGGCAATTGCCGCGTCACCGCGACCGCGCTGCCCCATGTCTGGCGTGTGCAGTTCTTCAACTCGATGGACACGCTGATCCTCGACACGTTCGAAGTGACCACGATGCCCGAGGTGGCGATCGCCGCGAAAGAGGACCTCGTCGACTCCGCCGAGCGGATCGTCGAAGTGCTGGAGGCGATCCGATGAGCGTTGCGGGGTTCGAGGGAAGCTACATGGGCGCCAATGACCGGATTTCCGATCAGGCAATCATGGAATGCAAGATCTGCTGGACGCCTTACGATCCGGCGGAGGGCGACGATTTCCGCCAGGTCTTGCCCGGCACGCCGTTCTCAATGCTGCCCGAGGACTGGCATTGCCCCAATTGCGACGCGCCGAAAGAGCAGTTCATGGTGCAGACCGATCCAGGCGCGCCCGCGATGCTGGAGGCGCGCCGGATCGAGGAACAGGTGGCCAAGCTCACGGCCGATTTCCGCGAGGTCTGGCATTCGAAGATGCGCGACGTGCCCTTGGTGAACAAGGCGCTCTCGGTCGAGCCGGTGGGCTTCGTCTCGCACGAGGGGCGCGG